>CAZYKR010000027.1:0-24499 GCA_964648005.1 uncultured Iamiaceae bacterium | reverse complement strand
AACGCCCCGCGCAGCCCCTCCGGCCCACCGGACATCGCAGCGATCGACCGACTCGGACGGCTCTGTCGCACCGAGCGGCGATCGCCGGGCCCGTGCCCCCGCCGACGCCAGGCTGTTCTGATGGTGCCGGCGACGCCTGGCACGAGATGCGGCCGGTGCCAAGATGGCGGACCGCCGTCGACAGGGGAGTGTGGGCATGCAGCAGCTGCGAGGTCGGGTCGCCGTCGTGACCGGCGCCGGGAGTGGCATCGGCCGTGCGACCAGCGAGCTGCTGGCCGAGCGCGGGTGTGTGCTGGCGTTGGTCGACGTGAACGCCTCCGGGCTCGCCGAGACCCAAGCTCGTCTGGAGGCGGCGGGAACCATCGTCACGACACACGTCGCCGACGTGTCGGACGCCGATCGGATGCTGACGTTGGCCGACGACGTGGTCGAGGCGCACGGCGGCTGCAACATCCTGGTCAACAACGCCGGCGTCACGTCGGCCGGTCGCTTCGCCGACGAGTCGCTCGACGAGCTGCGGTGGATCGTCGGCATCAACGTGTGGGGCGTGGTGCACGGCTGCCACGCCTTCCTGCCGGTGTTGCGCCGGGCCGACGAGGCGCACATCGTCAACCTGTCCAGCATGGTCGGGTTGCTCGGGCTGCCGCAGAACGCCAGCTACGCCCTGACCAAGGGAGCCGTGCGGTCGTTCTCCGAGAGCCTGCGGGCCGAGTTGGTGACGACGAACGTCGGCGTCACCACGGTCTTCCCGGGCGCCATCGCCACCAACATCATGCAAGGCGCCCGGGGCGCCGAGGCCGAGCGCCTGGCGAAGCTGGGGGCGTCTCGGCTGGCGCCGATCGTGCTGCGCCCGCCATCGGCGGTCGCCCGCAAGATCGTGCGGGGCATCGAACGGAACCGACCGCGGGCGGTCGTCGGGCCCGACGCGCACATGGTCGACGTCTTCAGCCGGCTGTTGCCGGGGCGCGCCGGCCTGCTCGGGCGGGCGCTCGACCGGGTCAACCGCTGATCCGGCGCAGCCCTGCCGTCGGCTACTCGACCAGTGGGCTCGTCCGGGGCGGGGCGAAGCGAGACAGGACCATGGCGTCGACGATGACGTCGCCGGACCAGTCCCAGGCGGCGATCTGGTCGAGGGACCGTCGTCCGAACGCCCCGCGCAGCACCTCGAAACGGGTGGCGCGCAGTGTCGCCGTCGGGTCGGCGTCGCCGCCCACCACCAGGACACCCGCCTCGTGCTCGATCCGAAGGGGGCCGGCGGCGCGCCGCTGGGCACCCAGCGCCGGGGCCAGGCGGCCGAACGCCAGCTCGACCCCGTCACCGTCTCGTGCGCCCGGTGCATCGAGGCCACAGCGCACGTCGTGCTCGTGGGTGACCGCGTCGGCGAGCAACATCGTCTGCATCAGCGGATCGATCGACGGGATCAGTGGCTCGACCACCTCGCTGCAACGCGCCCATTCCTCGAGCACCTCGGCGATCGACCAGTCGGCGCGGGCGTCCACCTGTGCCTGGGTCCACGCGTCGGACGCCACGCCCTCGAGGTTGCCGGCGACGATGTCGGCCGTGGCCCCACCGAGATGGGCGACGACATCGCGCACGCGCCACCCGGGCGTCGCCGGGCAGTCGCGGTCGAGGGCCACATCGTCCGCCGACGTGGCGAGCGCGCTGACGCGCTCGCGCACCTGGCGGTACACGTCGATGGGATCGGGCTCGGTCATGCTCTCGGACCTTACCGACCGCCGTAGGATCGCCGGCCATGGCGGCAGACGGTGACCAGCAGCTGCGGGCGCAGCTCGATCGGATCGCGACGTTCGAGGCGGGCATCCGGCCCAACGTGGTGAACCGAGCCTTGCAGTGGCTCGGTCCGAAGAAGCCGTTCATCGCCGTGTATCGGCGCATCGGGCCGAAGCTCGACCCGTGGCTCACCAAGGTCACCGGCGGGGACATCAACAAGCTCTACGGCTTCCCGGCGTGCGTCCTGACCACGACGGGTGCCCGGAGCGGCCGGCCGCGCCCGTCGCCGCTGTTCTACGTGCGCGACGGTGACGCTTTCGCCGTGGTCGGCACCAACTTCGGCACCGAGAAGCACCCGGCGTGGACAGGCAACCTCCTGACCACACCCCGGGCCGAGCTGACCGTCGGGCCGGAGACCATCGCCGTGGAGGCCGAGCTCGCCGACGACGCCGCCTTCGCCCGGATCTGGCCGAAGCTCGCCGCCGTCTACCCGGGCTATGACACCTACCTCGAGCGCCTCGAAGGCACCCGAATGCCCCGCCTGTTCGTGCTCACGCCCGTCGCCGGCTGATCAGCTCGCGGCGCCGCTGCTGGCCGTCGACCGCCGACCCGTGTCGGCCGGGCCGTTCGGCCCTCCCGCGACCGGTGAAGGTGGGGTTGTATGGACACGGCGTCGGTAGGGGTTGCCGCGCCCGGGATCGGACTCGGGCTGAGTCCATGGATGAGGAGATCAATGATGGGTGAGCTGGACGGCAAGGTGGCCATCGTCACCGGGGCGGCGGCAGGAATCGGCCGGGCGACGGCGCTCCGGTTGGCGGCCGAAGGGGCCCGACTCGGTCTCGCTGATGTCGACGACGAACGCGGTGCCGACGTGGTGGCCGCGGTCGAGGCGGCAGGCTCGGAGGCGGTGTTCGTGCGCACCGACGTGAGCGACGAGGCGCAGGTGGCCGAGCTCGTCGCTCGCACGGTCGAACGGTTCGGGCGCCTCGACATCGGTGTGAACAACGCCGGCATCGAAGGCGAGACTGCGCCGATCGGCCAGCAGGACGTCGACACCTGGCAGCGCGTCATGGCGGTCAACGCCACCGGCGTGTTCTTGTGCATGCGGGCGGAGATCCCGCACCTGCTCGCCGCGGGCGGCGGCAGCATCGTCAACATTTCCTCCGTGGCGGGGCTGCAGGGCTTCGCCGGGTCGGCACCGTACGTCTCGTCCAAGCACGCCGTGATCGGCATGACGAAGGTGGCCGCCCTCGACTACGCCACCGCCGGCATCCGGGTGAATGCCATCTGCCCCGGCGTGATCGCCACCGAGATGATCAGCCGTGTGCTCGACGAGCACCCCGAGATGGAGCCGATGCTGACCGGCATGGAGCCTGTCGGTCGCCTCGGTCGCCCCGACGAGATCGCGGATGCCGTGGTGTGGCTGTGCTCGGACCGGGCCAGCTTCGTCACCGGGCATCCGCTCGTCGTCGACGGTGGTCAGCAGGCGGGCTGAGCGGCCGCGGCGCGCACACATGTCCGACCCGGATGGGAGAAGATGGCGCGCCGTCCTGGTCGGGCGGGGAGTCGGGCGGGAAGGGCCACCGATGAACAAGGCACGACGAGCGCTGGCGACGGGAGTGGTGGGAGCGATGGCGCTCGCCGCCGCGTGCAGCAGCTCAGGCACGGACACCGCCAGCCCGACGCCGGACGAGGGGTCCGCGACCACGGTGTCGAGTGGCACCCTGGTCGCTCGCGGCACGTCGACGGCGGGCGCCGACGTGGCCGTGCCCGAGGTGGCGCGGCTCGAGGGCGGCAAGGGCGAGCCCTTCGCCGCCATGCCAGCGGCGCTCGCCGACGAGCACGGGTACGTCGAGGAGGAGTTCGTCCTCTCCGGTGATGCCACCTCCTACGACGAGGGCGGCCCGTGGGGGACCGACGGGCGCTGGACGGCGACGCCGGCGGAGACGGCGCCGTACACGACCCGTATCCTGGTGCGGCGTCCCGCCGACCCGGCAGCGTTCGACGGCACGGTCCTCGTCGAGTGGCTCAACGTCTCGAGCGGCCAGGAGACCGACGTCGACTTCGGGCACCTGAACCCCGAGCTGCTCGATCACGGCACCGTCTGGGTCGGCGTCTCGGCGCAGAAGGCCGGGGTCGAGGGCGGCGGCGCGGCGTTCGACATCCCGGGTGTCGATCCGGTGCCGCTCGTCGAGTGGGATCCGGAGCGCTACGGGGAGCTGCGTCACCCCGGCGACGACTACAGCTACGACATCCTGTCGCAGGTGGCGGCGGCGCTTCGCCGACCGGGCGCCGTCGATCCACTCGGCGGCCTCGAGCCCGAACAGATCATCGCTGCGGGGGAGTCGCAGTCGGGCGCCCGGTTGGCGACCTACATCAACGCCGTGCACCCGCTGGCGCAGATCTACGACGGCTACCTGGTGCACAGCCGCTCCGACGGGGGGTCGGCACTCGACACCGACACGCCGGTGGCACCGCCGCTGTACGCCAACATCCGTACCGACCTCGACGTGCCCGTGCTGCAGTTCGTGACCGAGACCGACCTGTTCGGCCTGCCGTTCATCGAGGCCCGCCAACCCGACAACGACCACTTGCGCACGTGGGAGGTCGCCGGCACGGCGCACCTCGACCGGGGCATGCTCGACTACCGCTACGCCGTCGCCGGGCTCGACGCCGCGCCCGACCCCGATCCGATCGTCGAGCGATGCGGGCGCATCAACGAGGGCCCGCAGGGTCCGGTGCTGCGGGCGGCCTTCTCGGCGCTGCGACGTTGGGTCGCCGGCGGTGAGCCGCCGGCCGAGGCGCCGCCGATCGAGGTCGCAGGTGACGCCGTCGCCCGCGACGAGCTCGGCATCGCCCTCGGCGGCATCCGCACACCCGACGTCGACGCGCCGACGGTCGTGCTGCGCGGCGACAACCTCACGTCGACCGACTACGTCTGCGCCCTGTTCGGCAGCACCGCCGAGCTGGATCCGGCGGCTGTCGAGGCCCGGTTCCCGACCGACGCTGCCTACGACGACGCCAAGCGCAGCTCGCTCGAGGCCGCCGTCGAGGCCGGCTACCTCCTGGCTGCAGACGCGCCGCAGGACTGAGGCAGCCCGGCGCGATCAGGGCGCCCGTCCCGGTCAGAACGTGAAGGCGCGCTGGAAGGTCGCCAGCGCCGCCTCGTCGCCGAAGCGTTGCAGCTCGCCGACGGCCGGACGGGCGTAGAGCGCCAGCTCGAGGTCGCTGACCGAGCCCCGCAGCGCCAGGTCACCCTTGGCGTGGACCTGCTCGACGACGATCCCGTCGGGGTCGAGGCGCAGCAACCACTCGGCGTCGTCGACGTCCGTGCCGTGCAGGTGGATGGTGCATGGAGCCTCGACGGCGTCGCCGTTCCAGCGCAGCGCCGCGAACATCAGCGCCTCGTCGATGCCGTCGCGCGCCAGGGCCGCATCGATCGGCGTGGCTGGGCCGCCCGCGAGCTGGGCGTCGACGCGGTGCACGGCCAGCTCGTGTGCAGCGCGCCGGGCCCAGAACCCGAACGTCTGGTTCGGCGGGTACCAGGTCCACGCTGCGGTGTCGGGTCCGGCGGCGCGTAGCGCCCCGAGCACCGGAGCGCCGAGGTTCACGAGCCACGCCTCGCGCTCGGCGTCGTCGTCGGGCGCATCGGCGACCGGCGGCTTGGCGGCGCCGGTGGCCTCAGCCAGCACGTGGGACCAGAAGGCGAGCAGGTCGCCGACGTGGGCGGTGAGGCCGGCGACGTCGAACTCGGGACACGTCGGGACGGGCGCATCGGGCGGTGCGGCGCCGACGGCGGCGGCGAAGGCGGCGATCTCCCGGTCGAGGGCGTCCACGTGCTCGGCGTAGTCCATGGCGGGCGACCCTAGCGACGGCGCCGCCAGGGTGTAACCCGATTGCGGGCAGCGGCGTCTCAGCTCGGTACCATCCGGCGCATCGATCGGCCGCCTGCGGGCGCGCCAGGGAGGACCACCATGTCGACAACGCTGCAGCGCATACGCACCGCCACCGGCTTGGTGCGCGGGGCAGTCGGTCTCGTTGCCGGCGGGGTGGCGCTCGTGGCCCTCGCCGCCTCGCCGGCGGGTGCGCACACCGGGCACCCCCTCGACGGGATGAGCGACGGCCTGGCGCACCCGCTGTTCGGCCCGGACCACCTGCTGGCCATGGTGGCGGTCGGCGTGCTGGCGGCGTGCGCCACCGATCGCCGAGTGCGGTGGGCGACGCCGATCGCCTTCGTCGTCGGCATGATCGGCGGCGCTGCCCTCGGGTTCGCTGGCGTGGACGTGCCCGGCGTCGAGCTGTTGATCGCGGCGTCGGTCGTGGTGCTCGGCGGGCTCGTGGCGTTCGGTGTCGGGGACAAAGCGTTGTGGCTCCCGGTCGTGGCCGCGGCTATGGGTGCCGTCCACGGTCACGCTCATGGGGCCGAGCTGCCCGAAGCTGCCGTGCCGTTGGCCTACGCCGCCGGCTTCGTCATCGCCACCGCGGCGCTGCACGCCGCCGGGGCCGGTGTCGGCACGGCGCTGCGCCGGTCGGATGTCGGGCGCCGTATCGCCGGTGCCGCGCTCGCCATCGGCGGCGCCTACTTCCTGCTCGCCGGCTGAGTTCCTGCTCGCCGGCTGAGATCCTGCTCGCCGGCTGAGCGCCTGCCGGCGGAGCACCGCGATCAGCGCACGATCTGCTTGAGCTCGGCCAGGACGTCGGGCGTGAGCTTCGGCAGGACGGCCTTGGCGCCGAGGTTCTCGTGCACCTGCTCGACCCGGCTGGCGCCGGTGATCACCGACGAGACATTGGGGTTGGCGGCGCACCAGGCGATGGCCAGCTGCGACAGCGTGCACTCCAAGCGCTCGGCGACGGTGGCGAGCTCGCGCACCTTGGCGTTGCGGGCCGGGTCGGTCAGCAGGTCGCGCAGCCACTCGTAGCCGGGGAGCGCGGCGCGGCTGTCCTCGGGTACGCCGTCGACGTACTTGCCGCTCAGCAAGCCCGAGGCCAGCGGGCTCCAGGTGGTCAGCCCGAGGCCGATGTCCTCGTAGAGGCGGGCGTACTCCTTCTGCACCCGCTGGCGCTCGAACAGGTTGTACTGCGGCTGCTCGACGACGGGCTTGTGCAGGTGATGGCGTTCGGCGATCTCCCAGGCAGCGCGGATCTCGTCCGCGCTCCACTCCGAGGTGCCCCAGTACAGGGCCTTGCCCGAGGCGATGATGTCCGAAATCGCCCACACCGTCTCCTCGATCGGTGTGTTCGGGTCGGGACGGTGGCAGTAGAGCAGGTCGACGAAGTCGAGGCCGAGCCGCTCCAGGGAACCGTCGATCGCCTGTAACAGGTACTTGCGGTTGAGCGTGTTGCGCATGTTGGGCACGTCGCCGTGGATGCCCCAGTAGACCTTCGTGGAGATCACGTAGCTCCAACGCTCCCACCCGAGCTCGGCGATGGCGTCGCCCATGATGCGCTCGGATTCGCCGCCGGCGTAGGCCTCGGCGTTGTCGAAGAAGTTCACGCCGGCGTCGCGCGCCGCGGCGAGGCAGTCACGGGCGAGGCCGGTGTCGAGTTGGCTGCCGAAGGTCACCCACGAGCCGAACGAGAAGGCGCTGACCTGCAGACCGCTGCGGCCGAGCCGCCGGTAGGGCATGGGTGCGTCGAGTGGATCGGTCATGGTGGTCCCCAGGTCGTCGGACGCCAGCGGTGTCGGTGGTGTCGGTCGTGTCGGTGGTGTCGGTCGCCGTGCGGCGCAGGCGTCGCCGGTGCTGGGGGAGGCTATCGAGGCGGCGGTCCGGTGGCGTCGGGCCCGAACTCGTGGTGCGCGCCGCGTCGTGGTGCGGGAGGCTGGCACGATGCGCGAGACGTACACCCATGGCCACCACGAGTCGGTGCTGCGATCGCACACCTGGCGCACCGCCGAGAACTCGGCCGGGTACCTCCTCGCACACCTGCGTCCGGCGATGGCGTTGCTCGACGTGGGATGTGGTCCGGGCACGATCACCCTCGATCTCGCCCGACGCGTGGCGCCCGGCCGGGTCGTCGGCATCGATGCCTCCGAGACGGTGATCACCGAGGCGCAGGCGCGAGCGACCGAGCGCCGCGCCGGCGAGGCGGGTGGCGACGGTGACGAGCCACTCGTGACGTTTGCCGTCGGTGACGTGTACGCCCTCGACGCTGCGGACGCGTCGTTCGACGTCGTCCACGCCCATCAGGTCCTCCAGCACCTGGCCGACCCGGTGGCAGCGCTGCGCGAGCTGCGGCGGGTGGTGCGGCCCGACGGTGTCGTGGCGTGTCGTGACTCGGACTACGCCGCCTTCGTGTGGGCGCCGGCGGACCCGCGCCTGGACCGCTGGAACGAGCTGTACCACGCCGTCACGCGGGCCAACGGCGCCGAGGCCGACGCCGGGCGCCACCTGCTCGGCTGGGCGCAGGCCGCCGGGTTCGCCGACGTGGTGGCGACCAGCTCGACGTGGACGTTCGCCGATCCCGATGCGCGCGCCTGGTGGGGCGGCTTGTGGGCCGACCGCGTCGTCGGCTCGGCCTTCGCCGACCAGGCCGTCGCTTACGGGCTGAGCGACGCCGGCGAATTGGCCGATCTGGCCGCAGCGTGGCGTCGGTGGTCCGAGGCCTCCGACGGCTTCTTCGCCGTGCTGCACGGCGAGATCCTCGCCCGTCGCTGACCGGCCCGACCGGTCGCGGGCGGCCGGTAGGGTTCCCCGGCGAGCGAGACGCATCGCCGCCCGGGGGGAACCGGGCCACCACACGGAGGCCAACCATGCCGATCGACTTCACCCTCGCGCCGGAGCACGAGGAGATCCGTGCTCGCGTGCACGACTTCATCCAGGGCACCGTCATCCCGGCGGTGCGCGACTTCGACGACGAGGAGAAGGTCACCACCCGCGCCGAGTACCTGACCACGATCTTCGACCTGCGCGAGCAGGCGAAGGCGCTGGGCTTGTGGCTCCCGCACATGCCGACCGAGTGGGGAGGCATGGGGCTCGGCCACGTGGAGCTGGCGATGGTGCAGGCCGAGTCCGGCAAGACCCGCCTCGGCCCGTGGATCCTCAACTGCATGGCCCCCGACGAGGGCAACATGCACACGCTGTTGCACTGGGCGACGGACGAGCAGAAGGAGAAGTACCTCAAACCGCTGTGCGAGGGGGTGCAGTTCTCCTGCTTCGCCATGACCGAGCCCGAGGTCGCCGGATCGGACCCGACGTTGATCCGCACGCACGCCATCAAGGACGGCGACGAGTGGATCATCAACGGGCACAAGTGGTTCATCTCCAACGCCCGCCGTTCGCAGTTCGCCATCCTCATCGCCAAGACCGAGCTCGACGTGCCCGAGGGATCGCGCGGGGCGAACACGGCGTTCCTCATCGACCTCCCGGCCGAGGGCTGGAACGACGTGCGCGAGGTCGAGACGATGCACGGCTCGACCGGGCACTCCGAGATCGTGATCGAGGACCTGCGGGTGCACGACAGCCAGATCCTCGGCGGGCGGGGCAACGGGCACCGGCTCGGCCAGTACCGGCTCGGCCCGGCCCGGCTGGCGCACTGCATGCGCTGGATCGCCCAGGCGGAGACGGCGCTCGACATGATGGTCGACCGTGCGCTCACCCGGTACTCGCACGGGTCGATCCTGGCCGAGAAGCAGGGCATCCAGTGGCTGATCGCCGACTCGGCGATGGAGCTCTACCAGTGCAAGCTGATGGTGCTGCACGCCGCCTACAAGATCGACCGCGGCGAGGACTTCCGCACCGAGGTGTCCATGGCGAAGCACTTCGTGGCCAACAGCCTCAACCGCATCATCGACCGGGCGATCCAGGTGCACGGGGCGCTCGGCTACTCGACCGACACGCCGCTGGCGCACATGTTCCAGCACGCCCGCTGGGCCCGGTTCGCCGACGGGGCCGACGAGATCCACCAGATGCGCATCGCCGAGCGCACCATCGCCGCCTACAAGGACACCGGGTCGACGAACGCCGCCACCGGCGGCCTGCCGATCTGACCGTGGCCGACCGGCCCCGCATCGCGCTGGGGGTGCTCGGCGGGATGGCCGAGCACCTGTTCTGGCCCGAGCACCTGGCGCGCCTCGACGCCGTCGGGACGGTCATCGACCGGCGTGGCGTGGCGTTCGACGCCGAACCCGAGGCCTTCGCCCAGCTGGCCGAGGCCGACATCCTGGTGGGGCACTGGGGGTGCCCGACGCTCAGCGCCGACCTGCTCGACGGCGCGCCGAACGTGCGGCTGTTCGCCTACGCCGCCGGCACGGTGAAGTGGCAGGTGACCGACGCCGTGTTCGACCGCGGCATCGTCGTCACCTCGGCGGCCTCGGCCAACGCCCGTCCCGTCGCCGAGTACACGGTGGCGATGATCCTGCTGGCCAACAAGGGCGCCCTGCTGTTCGCAGCGCGCGAGCGCGACCCGGATGCGGTCGTGCCGCTGGATCCGCTCCGGGTCGGCAACCTGGCCAAGCGGGTCGGCATCGTCGGCGCGTCCCATGTCGGGCGGATCGTGATCGAGCTCCTGGCGGCGTACGAGCTCGAGGTCGGCGTGTACGACCCGTTCCTCGATGATGCCACGGCGGCGGCGATGGGCGTCGTGCGCATGGACCTCGACGAGCTGTGCGCCTGGTGCCACGTGCTCAGCATCCACGCCCCGGACGTCCCGGCGACCCGTCACATAATCGGCGCCGACCAGTTGGCGGCGCTGCGGCGCGGCGCCACGGTGATCAACACGGCCCGCCCGGCGCTCATCGATGCCGACGCCCTCGAGGCCGAGCTGCGCGACGGCCGCATCGCCGCCGTCCTCGACGTCACCGAGCCCGAGCCGCTGCCCGCCGACTCGATCCTGCGCACCTTGCCCAACGTCGTGCTCACCCCGCACATCGCCGGGGCGATGGGGTCGGAGGTCCGCCGCCTCGCCGACCTGGCAGTGACCGAGGTCGAGCGGTTCGTGCGCGGCGAGCCGCCGCTGTTCCCCGTGACGCGCGCCGACCTCGACCGCATCGCGTGATCACGGACGCGGTGGTCACGGCTGGCTGGGTGCCGGGCCTGTGCAGCGTGACCTTCCGGGCCCTGGAGGTGCCTGCGCTCGTCGAGGTCGCCTCCCGTGCCGGGCTCGAGGCGATCGAGTGGGGCGGCGATGTCCACGTGCCACCAGGCGACGTGTCTCGTGCGGCAGCGGCGGCGCAGGCGACGCTGGCCGCCGGGCTACGGGTCGGCTCGTACGGCTCGTACCTGTTCGCCGGGGCGGGCCTCGACGCTGACGACGTGACGCGCACCCTCGACGTCGTCGAGGCGCTCGGCGCGCCGTGGCTGCGGATCTGGTGCCCGTTCGGCATCGAGCCCGGCGACGACGAGACCGACCGGGCCGGCGTGACCGCTGCGGTCGCCGCCGTCGCCGCTGCGGCCCACGACCGCGGCGTCGGCGTCTACCTCGAGTTCCACGGCGGCACCCTCACGGCCAGTGCCGCCTCAGCACGCCGGTTGCTCGACGACGTCGGTGCGCCGAACCTGGCCTGCGCCTGGCAGCCGCCGTACTGGGCGTCCGAGGAGCCCGACGCCGAGGTCGCCGCCATCGGTGTGCTCGGCGCCGACCTCGCCCACCTGCACGTGTACGCCTGGGAGCCCGACGGCACCCGTCGGCCGCTCGCCAGTGAGGCCGACCGATGGCGCCGGCGCAGCGTTGCTGCCGCCGAGGCGGGTGTGGCGACCGCCGAGGGCCACGACGCGCCGCGCCCCCACCTGGCATTGCTCGAGTTCGTCCCGGGCGACGACCCGGCCTGCCTCGCCGATGAGGCAGCGACACTGCGGGCCGTGCTCGGCGGCTGACTGCAACCCGGGCTGGCTCCGCCGGTCAACGGTGTCGGGCTCGGCGGGCATCGGTGCCGACGACCTGCTCGAACACGGCCATGGTTGCGTCGGCGACGACCGGCCACGCCGTGGCGGCCTGCAGGTCGAGCGCCGCCGCCCGCGCCGCCGTCACGGCCGCCGGGTCGAGGCCGTCGATTGCCGCCACGAGCTCGTCGACGGTGTGACCGCCGGGGATGGCGGCGTCCCCCAGGGCCTCGGCGAGATACCCCCACGACGAGACCAGTGCGGCCGACCCCATCCCGATGACATCGGCAGCCGTGCCCGTGGCCAGCATCTCGCCGTCGGGGTCGAACGGCAGGACGAGCACGTCGCACACCGCCAACCGCTCGGCATACGTCGTCGGATCGACCATGGCGTAGGGCTCGGCGACGACGATGCGCTCGTCGTCGGGCACGACGTCGTCGGGGCCGAGCGACCAGCAGGCCAGCTGCACGTCGCGCCGCCCGCTGGCAGCGACGGCGTCGAGGACGGCCTGCACGTGCTTCTCCTGGCGGGGTGCGCCCACGAGGCCGAGACGCAGCGTGCACGGCGCCCAGCCGGCGGCGGCCTCGAGCTCGGCGCGCGACCGGCTCACCAGCGGGGCGTACAGCTCGCCGAAGTGACCATGGGGGATGACGTGGTGCGTGGCGTCCGCAGCCTCGGGCCAGCGTGCGAGGAAGCGGTCGCGCCCCCAGGCCGAGTGGTGGATCACGGCGTCGGCGGCCGATGCCCAGGCGCGGTACGCCGGGTCGTGGATGTCGTGGCGCTTGTCGTGCGGCGTCAGGTTGTGGGCCGTCCACACGATCGGCACGCCGGCCGCGGCGAGCGCGGCGATGGCCCGCTCGTGCTGCACCAGGTCGTCGAGCACGACCCACTCCGGCCAGTGCAGGTGGAACACGTCGACGGCGTCCACCCGGGCGTGGCGCGGGGCGAAGGCGCCGACGACCGGCGGGAGGGCGACGACGCGATCGGCGAGCGGGCCGTAGAGGCTGGTGTCGTAGTGGTGTCCGTGCGCCGAGGACGACACCCGCAGCTTCGGGGTGACGTCGATCCGGATGCCGAGCGTGGGCGCCGGATCGAGGTCGACCTGGTGCACGACCGGCAGTGGTCCCCAGAAGCTGCGCCACTCGGCGACCCCCGTCGTGTCGACAACGGAGGTGACGGCCGTGGTGGAGGCGTCGGGCGTCGCCACGACCCGCAGCGGTCGACCGTCGACCTCGGGTACGAGCACGGTGACGGCCTGGGGTACTTCGGCGAAGGACAGGTCGGCCGCCATCGTCAGCGTTCGCCCGTCGGCGCGCCAGGTGAGCGCGCCGTTGCCGGCGAGGCGACGCACCTCGGCGGGCGGGTCGAGGTCGCCGATCGGTACGAGGCCATCCCAGGTGGCGCGCACGCCGTCGGCGGCGTCGTACACCTCCAGCTCGTCCGGCTCGCCGGCGAGCGCGAACCGCTTGCCCTTGTGCAACACCAGCGGCGTCCAGCAGGCGATGTCGCTGTCGACCGGCACCTCGAACAGGCCCGGCCGGTGTGGTGCGGGGAGGTAGTCGCTGCGGGTGGCGCCGACGAAGGGGACGACGTACCCGACGGCCGGGCCGTCGACCGCCCACACCGCCGCCGGGCGATCGTCGGCGAAGCCGACGACGGTCCGACCGTGCCGCACCGTCGGCTCGGCATCGCCCGCGGACGTCGGTGGTGCCGCCAGCGCGGCGAGACGGTCCGCCGCCCAGGCCAGCTTGCCCAGGATGTCGAGGGTGAGCTGGAGGCGACGGAACGTGCCGCGGTAGCCGTAGGGCGAGCGGTGGCGGTACGCCGTCGTCACGCCGTCGGCGAACCAGCCCGGCATGGTGGCCGTCGCCGCGCCCGCCAGCACCAGCCAACGATCGGGCACCGTGGTGCGGCCGTCGAGCGCCAGCGTTGCCAGCTCGATCGTGAGCGCGGCGCCGAGGATGCCGGTCGACCGTCCCCAGGGCACGGCGGTGCCGTCCGGGCTGGCGACGGCTTCCACCAGTGCCAGCGCCTGGGCCAGCCCCTCGTCCCAGAGGGAGCCGAGGCGGTCGGCCAGCGGCTCGGTGAAGAGCCACACGTCGGCGGTGTAGATGTCGTAGCGACCGACGCTGCCGTTCGAGTCGTCCAGGTACCGCCGCGGGTTGGCGGCCAACACCGCCCGCAGGCGTTCGACGAGGTCGTCGACGACCGACTCGTCGTCGAGCAGCCCGAGGCGCAGCCGCCCGAGCTCGCAGCGCGCCAGCACGGCGGCGTAGTTGCGGGGGAGGATCCCCTCGTCCAGCAGCGAGATCCACTCGCTCGAGTCGCAGGCGGCCACGAGGTTGGCCCGCGCGGCGTCCTCCCAGCCGGCGATCAGCGTGTTGGTGGCGAACGGGCCGTAGCGCGCCAGCGTCTCGGCGACCCGGTACGAGAAGAAGGTGTGGGTGCCCGGACCGTCGAGGCGGGCCAGGACGCGGCCGATCGCCTCGTCGATGGGCGTGCCGGCGATCTCGGCGACGCCCGTGTCGGCGAGGTGGCCGAGCGTGTAGACGAGGTCGGCGGGCACGTCCGGTTCGACCCGGTGGCCGCCGAACGTGCCCGGGACGCGCCACCGCGGCAGGTGGTGGGCGACGAGGTCGTCGAGCGCGTCGACCACGAGCGAGCGCAGGTCCTCGGCCAGGCGCGCCGGCGTGGTCGCGTCGGGCGCGTTCATGGCGCCGGGGGCGTCGCCGCCCAGTCGTGCCAGGCGGCGTCGATGCGCTCGGTCTCCCAGGCGCCGTCGTGCACGAGCACCCGATGGCGCAGCGTCAAGGTCTCGTCGGCGGCGAGGGTCAGCGGCTCATCCCACAGCACGGCGGCGTTGGCGAAGTTGGACCAGCCCTCGTCGCCGTAGGTGGCGGCGCGGGTGCTGGCGTACCAGGGGGTCGGGAACCGCACGTTCGTCGGGTGGTCCATCAGCACGACGCCCACCACCGCATCGCCGTCGTCGCCGCCGAGGGGTCCGTCGAGCGCCAGCCACGGTGACGGGTCCCCGAGCACGCGCTCGCGGGGCGCGCCGTCGGCGAGGCGCAGGGTCGTGTCGTGCCAGTCGGGGCGCCCCCGCAGGGTGAGCCCGCCGTAGCCGCCCCAGGTCGTGAACGGTGTGCGGTCGAGGGTGGCGTCGGCGCACGCCGTGAGCGCCACCAGCCAGTCGAGGGCGTGGGCGTCGTCGCCGAGCGGCACGTGGGTGAGCGCCAGCGTCTGGCGCAGCACCGGGTCGGAGGCGCCGGGCGGCACCCAGTCGAGGTGCGCCTCGGCCCGCTCGTGGCCGTCGGCCTCGCGGGTGACGCTCGGCGGCTCGGCCTGGTGCAGGACGCCGAACTCGCCGTACTCCTCCCAGAAGTTGTCGCCGTTGACGAACTTGATCGTGCACCACAGGGCGTGGTGCCACGGGTGATCCGCCGGCGCGTCGACCGTGAGCACGCGGCCGGCGGGGGAGCGCACCGGGTGCACGAACGGGCGCGGCACGCCGGCCCACGTGTAGGTCCAGGCACCGTCGCCGAGCACCGTCGGCGCGCCGTCGCCGCTGATCCGCCCCTCGGCCATCGTCCCCCTCACGTCGGTGCCGGGTCCGTCCCGGCGCTGCGGCGCACCAGCGTGCCAGGCGAGCGCGGGTGCGCGCCGCTCCGGTGCAGCGGCTGGCCCCGCCGGGGTCGTTGGGCCCTTCCCCGGCACCCGCCGCCGCGCCATCCTGGGTGGCCGTGAGCATGGACGCCCGCGGTGGAGCACCTCCCGCCGCCGAGATCGCCGAGACGCACCTGTCGGTGGTCGCCTTCGTCGGCGACCGGGCCTACAAGGCGAAGAAGCCGGTCGACCTCGGCTTCGTCGACTTCCGCACCGTCGAGGCGCGCCGGGTCGCCTGCGAGCGCGAGGTGGCGCTCAACCGCCGGCTGGCGCCCGACGTGTACCTCGGGGTGGCGACGCTGCACGACGTCGACGGATCGGTGGCCGAGCACCTGGTCGTGATGCGACGGATGCCGGCGGACCGGCGGCTGTCGACGTGGGTGACCGACGGGGACCCTCGGGTCCCGGACCAGCTCCGCCAACTCGCCCGCCAGCTTGCCGCCTTCCACGCTGCGGCCGACCGGTCGCCCGAGATCGCTGCAGCCGGCTCGGTCGACGCCGTGTCGGCGAACTGGGAGGAGAGCTTCACCCAACTCGACCCGCTGGTCGGCGACCTCGTGGACGGCGACGTGCACGACCGCGTCCGAACCCTCGTGCGTCGCTACCTCGCCGGCCGCGACGACCTCTTCGCCGACCGGATGCTTGCCGGCCGGATCTGCGACGGCCACGGCGACCTGCAGGCGGCCGACATCTTCTGCCTCGACGACGGGCCCCGGGTGCTCGACTGCATCGAGTTCAACGACCGGTTCCGCCATGGCGACGTCGCCAACGACGTGGCCTTCCTGGCCATGGACCTGGACCGCCTCGGCGCGCCGGAGCTGGGACGGAGGTTCCTCGACGACTACCGCGAGTTCAGCGGGGTGACCTGGCCGCCGTCCTTGCTCGAGCACTACGTCGCCTACCGGGCGCACGTCCGGTGCAAGGTGGCATGCCTGCGCGCCGTGCAGCTCGATGGACCGGCGCGCGCCGAGCCGGCGGCGGAGGCGGCCCGTCTGGCGCGCATGGCGCTGCGCTACCTCGAGCGCGCCCGGGTGCGTCTCGTGCTCATCGGCGGCCTTCCGGGGACCGGCAAGAGCACGCTCGCCGCCGGCGTCGCCGCCGCCACCGGGTGGACCGTCCTGCGCAGCGACACCGTGCGCAAGGAGTTGGCGGGCCTCGACTCGACGACGCCGGCACCGGCGGCGTTCGGTGCCGGGCTCTACGACCCCGCTGCCACGGCGGCGACCTATGACGAGCTGCTGCGGCGCGCTGGCGTGGCGCTGCGCGGCGGCGAGTCGGTGGTGCTCGACGCCACGTGGCTCGACCCGGCCCAGCGTCTGGCGGCGGCCCGCGTCGCCGACGAGGCGCGGGCCGATCTCGACGCCGTGGTGTGCGAGGTGCCGGCCGCCGAGGCGGCGTCGCGTCTCGCTGAGCGTGCGGCACGCGGTGGCGATCCGTCGGACGCCACCGCCGAGGTCGCCGCCCGGTTGGCCCGCGAGGCGGTGTCCTGGCCCGAGGCGATGGTGGTGGACACCGGCGAGCCGCCGGACGTGGCGGTGGCCGAGGCGCTGCGCCGGCTCGAGGTGCCGGCGGTGGCGCCCGACGTTGCCAGGTCGCCTGGCGCCTGAGTCGTGCGCCCGAGCGTCAGCGCGGACGGTCGCCGACGATGGCGGCGCGCTCCATGACGCGCACCTGCGGCCAGTAGTCCGACACGGCGTAGTGCTGGGTGGCGCGGTTGTCCCAGAACGCCACCATCCCCGGCTCCCAGTGCAGCCGCATCTGGTGCTCGGGCACCTCGGCCTGGGCGCACAGCTCGGCGAGGACCGCTTCGCTGGTGGCCTCATCGAAGCCGACGATGTGGCTGGTGAAGATGCGGTTGACGTAGACGATGCGCTCGCCCGTCTCGGGGTGGGTGCGGATCACCGGGTGCTCGACGGTGGGGTAGGCGGCGCGCGCCTCGGCGAGCGCGGCCTCCTCGAGGGCGATGCCGAAGCTCATGGAGAAGTCGTGCACGGCGGTGGCGTCGTCGACGAGGGCGCGCACCTCGCCGTCGAGGGCGAGGTAGGCAGCACCCATGTCGGCCCACAGCGTGTCGCCGCCGACCTCGGGCACCTCGATGGCACGCAGCACCGCGCCGAGGGCCGGACGCTCGCGCCAGGAGACGTCGCTGTGCCAGATGTTCTCGTAGCCGCCGACGGCGGCGTCCTTGGCCAGTCGCACGAGCTCGGGCTGCTCGTCGGAACCGGCGAGGAACGGGTGGGTCTCGAGGTCGCCGAACCGGCGGGCGAAGGCAGCCTGGGTGGCGCCGTCGAGGTCCTGCTCCCGGAAGACCAGCACCTTGTGGGCGACCAGGGCTCGGCGCAGCTCGTCGATGGTGGCCTCGTCGAGCGGGCCCGCCAGGTCGACGCCATCGATGGTGGCGCCGATCGTCGGGCCGATCGGACGTAGCTCGAACCGATCCCATCGCATGGCTGCCAGCGCAGCCTGCCGGTCGGCCAGGTACGTGGCCGGACCGATGGGGCTGCCCCGTCCCTTGATGCGACCGCGGGCGAGGCGGGCGAAGCGCTGCGGGTCGACCCGGTCGGCTCCGGCGTCGGTGGTGGCAGGCTGGTGCGCGGTGTCGGGCTGCGGCTGGGTGGTCTCGATCGGCATGGCCTTCCCCCTGGCAAAGTATCTTGCTGGCAAGATAACCTCTCAGGAGATGGAAGGCAACCAGCGCGCCGCCGGCGACGGTCGTCCGAGGGGAGGGTCAGTGGAGCGGAGCGATGCGGCATCGTCGGCGCCGGTCGACGCGTTGGGGGTCGAAGCCGAACGTCTCGGTGCGGCGGTGCCGGACCGAGACCCGACGACGGCCGCGCTGGTCGTGTGGTTGACCCGGCTCGCTCGGCTGCACGAGGCGGCGCTGGCGCGGCGCAACGCCGAGCAGGGCCTGCTGCCGTCCGAGACGGCGGTGCTGCTGGTGCTGTGGCTCGCCGGTCCGCCCCACCGGGTCCGGCCGTCCTTCCTGGCCGAGGCGACGTCACAGACCTCGGGCGGGATGACGGCCACGTTGCGACGGCTCACCGACGCCGGTCTGATCGAGCGGGTGCCCGATCCCAGCGACGGGCGCGTGTCGGCCGCGGCCTTGACGGCGCGCGGCGCCGAGGTCGGCCTCGCCTCGTACGCCGCCATGGTCGACTGGTTCGACGAGGCGCTGGGCGAGCGCGATACCGCCGAGCGGCGCGCCTTGCTCGCCGGTGTTCGGACGTTGATCGACGTGCTCGAGCGGGCCGCCGATGCCGACGCCGGCGCCACGTCGACGACCTGACGTCGACCTGACGTCGACCTGACGAGGACGTCAGGGTTCGCTGGCGCCGCGCCGTGGGTGCGGCCTAGCGTGCCCGGCACGCCGGGGCCGAGCGCTCGGCGCGCACGACCAGGCGCCGCTGGGCGCGACGACGCACGCCGAGCGGCGTGGACAGAACGGGGGCAGCGTGGGCAGCGACGTGTTCCGCTACGACGGCAAGCGCGTGTTGGTGGTCGGGGGCGCCACGGGGATGGGTGCGGCGACGGCCCAGCTCGTCGCCGACCTGGGCGCCGAGGTCATCGTCCTCGACGTGGCCGAGGTGACCTACCCCGTGGCGGCGAGCGCCAAGGTGGACCTGCGCGACCAGGCGAGCGTCGACGCCGCCGTCGACGGCATCGACGGCCGCATCGATGTGGTGATGGCGTGCGCCGGCGTGGCCGACGGCACCGAGGGCCTGATGCGCATCAACTTCATCGCCCAGCGTCACCTGATCGACCGGCTGATCGAGCGCGGTGCGCTCGGGCGCGGCGGGTCGGTGGTCTTCATCTCGTCGGCGGCGGGCATCGGCTGGCAGCCCCAGCTGGCGCCGCTGCTCGACTTCCTGTCGAACCGCACCTGGGACGAGGCGGTGGCCTGGCTGGACTCCATGCCGGGCTACGAGCACTACATGTTCTCGAAGCAGGTCATCAACGCCTACGTGGCCGCCGAGGCCATGGGGATGCTCACCCAGGGCATCCGTCTCAACGCCATCCTCCCGGGGCCGACCGACACCCCGCTCTCGCGCGCCAACGACCTGTGGCTCGAGTTCGGCGTCGACTACCGCGCTGCCACGGGCCGGCCGACGCTGGTGCCGGAGCAGATGGCGGGTGCCATGGCGTTCCTCGGCAGCGACGCCGCCTCCGGCGTGTCCGGCGTGACGCTGGTGGTCGACGACGCCCAGGTGGCCTCGTCGATCTCGGGCGCCTTCCCCGACGAGTTGGTGCAGGCGCTCCTCGGCCAGTCCTGACGAGCGACGCTGCGGCAGGCCGGTGGTCAGGCCGGCGGTCAAGCCGGCGGTCAGATCGTGACCGACTCGCCGTGGGTCGGTAGGTGTGGCGACCAGCCGAGCTCGTCGCGCACCAGCCGTCGCATGGCGTCGGCGGCGCTCGGCTCACCGTGCACGATGTGCACCTGATCGGGGGCGCGCGGGGCGGTGCGCAACCAGGCGATCAGCTCGTCGCCGTCGGCGTGGGCCGAGAGGCTGTCGATGTGGTGCACCTCGGCGCGCACGTCCACGTAGCTGCCGTAGATCTTGAGCCGGCGGGCGCCGGCGAGCAGCGCCTCGCCGCGGGTGCCGGCGGCCTGGAAGCCGGTGACGACGATCGAGCTCCGACGGTCCGGCGCCACCCGCATCAGATGGTGCAGCACGCGCCCGCCGCTCATCATCCCGCTGGCCGAGAGCACGATCATCGGCCCGCCGAGCGGCGTGAGCTGCTTGGACTCCTCCACGCTGCGGACGAAGGTGACGCCGTCGCAGAGGGCGGCGCACGCCGCCGGGTCGAGGCGGTGCGCCTCCGGGTGCGCCAGGAACAGCTCGGTGGCACTGATCGCCATCGGGCTGTTGAGGTACGTCGGCACCTCGGGGATGCGGCCCTCGGCGCGCAGGCGGCTCAACAGGTACAGGATCGTCTGGGCGCGCCCGACGGCGAACGTCGGGATCAGCACGGTGCCGCCGCGCTCGAGGGTGCGGCCGATGATCGCCGCCAGCTCGGCGCCGGGATCGGTGGCCGGGTGGGTCCGGTTGCCGTAGGTGGACTCGACGACGACGTGGTCGGCTGCCTGCAGCGGAGCCGGCGGCCGCATCACCGGGTCGATCGGCCGGCCGACGTCACCGCTGAAGGTCACCGAGCGCTCGCCGGTGCTGAGCCGGACGCTGGCAGCGCCGATGATGTGGCCGACCGGCGAGAAGCGCACGGTGAGGCCGGGCACGACGTCGTGGTCGGTGTCGAACGCCACGGGTGCCAGCGCGCGCATCGCTGCCTCGGCGTCGTCGGACGTGTAGAGGGGCAGGGCGGGGGCGTGGCGGGTGGAACGGTGCTTGTTGGCGAACCGGGCGTCCTCCTCCTGGAGGTGCGCCGAGTCGGGGAGCAGGACGTTGCAGAGGTCAGCGGTGCCGCGGGTGCACACGATCGGGCCGGCGAACCCGTCGCGCACCAGCGCCGGCAGGTAGCCGGAGTGGTCGATGTGCGCGTGGGTGAGGACGACGGCATCGATCGACGCCGGGTCGACGGGGAACGGCTCCCAGTTGCGACGGCGGAGGCGCTTCAGGCCTTGGAAGAGACCGCAGTCGACGAGGACGCGGTGTGCACCGGCGTCCACGACGAAGCGCGACCCGGTGACGGTGTCGGTGGCACCCCAGAACGTCAGCTCCATGCGCCGCACCCTACGCACTGCGCCGGGTGCCGGATCGCACGCCGGGTGCGGGAGCTCCACGATCCTGTGGTGTCTGGCCGGGCATGCGTGGCTGGGCACCACAAGAACCGAGAGACACCCGTAGGGTGAGCCGATGGCGCTCGATCTCGACGACCTCGGCGCGGCGGTGGAGACCTTCCTCGTCGAACGCCACCTCGCCACGCTCACCCTCGTGCGGCCCGACGGGACGCCGCACGTCACGCCCGTCGGCTTCAGCTACGACGCCGAGGCCCGGCAGGCGCGCGTCATCACCTGGGCCGGGTCCCGCAAGGCGCGCCTGGCCGCGGGCACGGCCGGTGGGGTGCCGGCCGCGGTGACCCAGGTCGACGGCGGGCGGTGGCTGACCGTCGAGGGCATCGCCACCTGCACCGACGACCCCGAGCGCGTGGCGGCCGCCGTCGCCGGCTACACCGCCCGCTACCGCGAGCCCAAGGCGCGCGACGACCGTGTCGCCATCGAGCTGGCGGTGACCCGCATCATGGGGCGGGCGTGACGGACCCTCGCGGCGGGCTCGATCCCGGCGGCGCCGTGCCCGTGGCGCTCGGCCGGCGGGGCGATCTCGACGTGCACGGCGGCGGCGCCGCACCCGTTGCGTCGCCGCCGCTGCCCGTGCCGCGGCCGCTGACGGCCCCGGCGAGCTTCCACGTGCTCGCCAAGCCGACCGGGCCGATCTGCAACCTCGACTGCACCTACTGCTTCTTCCTGTCGAAAGAGGCGCTGTATCCGGGCGACCGGTTCCGCATGCGCGACGACGTGCTCGAGACCTACCTGCGCCAGCTGCTGGAGAGCCAGGCCGGACCGGAGGTGACGGTCGCCTGGCAGGGCGGCGAGCCGACGTTGATGGGCGTCGAGTTCTTCCGGCGGGTGGTAGCGCAGGTCGACGAGCTACGCCGACCGGGTCAGGTCGTGCACCACACGATCCAGACCAACGCCACGTTGCTCACCGATGAGTGGTGCGCCCTGCTGGCCGAGCATCGGTTCCTCGTCGGCGTCAGCATCGACGGCCCGCCGGCCATGCACGACGCGTACCGGGTCGACAAGCGCGGTGGCCCGACCTTCGCCAAGGTCCGCCAGGGCTACGACCTGCTGGTGGCCCACGGCGTCGACGTGAACGTGCTCACCACGGTGCACGCCGCCAACCAGGACCACCCGCTCGAGGTGTACCGGTTCCTGCGCGATGACCTCGGCGCCCGCTACCTGCAGCTCATCCCCATCGTCGAGCGCGACAACGCCACCGGCTTCCAGGAGGGCGACACCGTCACCGACCGTTCGGTCGACCCCGAGGCGTGGGGCAGGTTCCTGGTGGCGATCTTCGACGAGTGGGTGCGGCGTGACGTCGGCGACGTGTTCGTCAACCACTTCGACGCCGCCCTCGCCTCGTGGGTGGGCGCGCCGCCGGCGGTGTGCATCTTCGGCGAGACCTGCGGCGACGCCGTGGCGCTCGAGCACAACGGCGACGTGTACAGCTGCGACCACTTCGTCGAGCCGGCGCACCTGCTCGGCAACCTGACGCAGATGCACCTGGTGGAGCTGCTGGCGTCGCCGCAGCAGCGGGCGTTCGGCGACGCCAAGCGCGACACCCTGCCCGCCTACTGCCGCAGCTGCGAGGTCCGCTTCGCCTGCCACGGCGAGTGCCCGAAGAACCGGTTCACCCGCACGCCCGACGGCGAGGACGGGCTGAACTACCTGTGCGCCGGCTACAAGGCGTTCTTCGGCCACATCGACGGCTGCATGCGCCTCATGGCCGACGCGCTGCGCGCCGGCCGGTACGCCGACGAGGTGATGGCGGTCCTGGCGAAGGCGGGGCGCAACGACCCGTGCCCGTGCGGCAGCGGCCGCAAGGCGAAGCACTGTCACCAGGGCTGACGCCGCGCCACCAGCGACCGGCCCGGCGTCGCTAAGGTGCTACGGCCCTGATACAGAAGTGCTCGGGGTGTATCACCCCGTCACGCGGAAGGGAACGCTCGTGCGCAGGACCACTCACGCAGCCCTGGCGGCGGTCGCCGTGGCCGCCGTGGCCACGTCGGGATGCGGCGGCGACGCCGGTGCGCCGGCTGCCTCGTCGGCGGGCACGGTCGCTCCGAACGGGCAGACCGCCACCGTCCAGGCCATCGACAACTCGTTCTCGCCCAAGGAGCTGACCGTCTCGGCCGGCACCGAGGTGCTGTGGGAGAACCGGGGCCGCAACGAGCACAACATCATCCCGGAGAACGAAGACGACCCCTGGCGGGTCGACACCGCCGAGTTCCAGCCCGGGGAGACGGCGTCGTGGGTCTTCACCCAGCCGGGCACGTACCGCTACTACTGCTCGATCCATGGCACGATCAACGCCGGGATGCCGGGCGTGATCATCGTCCAGTGAGCCCGAACACGGAGCCGGCCCATCCCGGGTCGGAGGGGGGAACCACCATGCAGCACCGTTGGAGTCGACGCCTGCTCGTCGCGCTGATCGCCGTGGGCAGCGTCGCTGCTGCCTCGTGCTCGAGCAGCTCGAACGACGCGTCCAACACAGGATCCAGCGTCGGTTCGGGCACCGCGGACGTCGCCTGCTCGCGTCCGGACGGCACCACCATCGCCGTGCCGGCTGACTGCGGCACGATCCAGGCCGCCGTCGACGTCGCCCAGCCGGGCGACCTGATCCTGATCTCGCCCGGCGTGTACCACGAGGCCGTCGACGTCACCACCGACGACCTGGTCATCCGGGGTCTCGACCGCAACGGCGTCGTTCTCGACGGCGAGTTCGAGCTCGAGAACGGCATCCGGGTGATCGACGCCGACGGCGTGGCCGTCGAGAACATGACCGCCCAGAACTACACCCGCAACGGGTTCTTCTGGACGACCAACATCAACGGCTACCGGGGCTCGTACCTGACGGCGCTGCGCAACGGCGACTACGGCATCTACGCCTTCGGCGCCCGCAACGGCGTGTTCGAGCACTCCTATGGCGCCGGTAGCCCCGACGCCGGCTTCTACATCGGCCAGTGCTACCCCTGCAACGCCGTCATGGACGATGTGATCTCGGAGTACAACGGCCTGGGCTACTCGGGCACGAACTCCGGCGGCGACCTCTACATCGTGAACTCGGTGTTCCGCTACAACCGCGCCGGCATCGTGCCGAACTCGGGCAGCTACGAGGGCTGCGCCCCCGAGCGCGAGTCGACGCTCGTCGGCAACCAGGTCTACTCGAACAACAACGACACCTCGCCGGCCATCGGTGCGGCGATCACGGCGCAGCAGAACGGCATCATCATCCCCGGCGGCGTCGACAACCTGGTCGAGCGCAACCGCGTGGTCGACCACGACATCGCCGGCATCAACCTGGTGCCGTTCCCCGAGTCCAAGCCCATCAACGGCATCCCGGACCCGCCCGACGACGACTGCCTGGCCGACGCCATCCCGGCGTCGCCCGAGGAGCAGGCCGACCTGCCCGAGGAGCTGTTCTGGCCCGCCACCGGCAACGTCGTGAAGGGCAACGCCGTCTCCGACAGCGGCACCGCCGACATCATCGTGGCGGCGATCGCCGACGAGTCGAACGAGTTCTGCGACAACGAGTTCACCTCGTCGATCCCCG
>CAZYKR010000026.1:0-24575 GCA_964648005.1 uncultured Iamiaceae bacterium | reverse complement strand
TGGCGAAGATGCCGCGGTTGGTGCGGGGCACGAGGCCGTAGTGCAACGTGAGCTCGTCGCTGAGGTAGCGCCCCTCCGCCACCTTGATCGGATCGACCTCGCCGATCAGGTCGGCGATCGACGTGTCAGGCGTGGCCAGCTTCTCGCCGAAGCGTTGGTCGCGATGCACCCACTCGATGGGGGCGGCGTCGCCCTCGGCATCGACGAGCTCGCGGGCGTGACGGGACACGGGCGCGTACGGATCGTCGTTGATCTCGGAGCCAGCGATGATCGGCATCCACTCGTCGAGCAGGCCGACGACCGAGCGGATCATGCGCGTCTTCGCCTGCCCGCGTTCGCCCAGGAAGATCACGTCGTGCCCAGCGAGCAGCGCGTTCTCCAACTGGGGCAGCACGGTGTTCTCGTAGCCCTCGACGCCGGGGAACAGGGGCGACCCGGCGGCGATGCGCTGCGCCGCGTTGTCGCGGATCTCGTCCTTGACGGAGCGGGACACCCACCCGCTCGCACGCAGCTCGCCCAGCGTCGTCGGTCGATCGGCGGTGCCGTCGGTCATGGTTCCCCCTGGTCCTCGGCGATCGGCGGCACGGGTGGCACGCCCGAAGCCGTCAACCTACCGGGTCCCCGCGGCGTTCGGCGGCGGGCACCTCGATCGACGGGAGCAACGCAACGAGCTCGTCCGGAGGGACGGCCCGCGAGAACAGGTACCCCTGGACCCGGCACACGCCCATGGCCTGCAACGCCTCCAGCTGGTCGACGGTCTCGACCCCCTCGGCCACCACATCGAGGCCCAGCGCGTCGCTCATGGCGACGACGGCGCGCACGATCGCCCCGTCGCCGGGATCGACGCCGAGACCTTGCACGAAGGACTGATCGACCTTGACGATGTCGACGGGGAACTGCTTGAGGTACGCCAACGACGAATAGCCCGTGCCGAAGTCGTCGATGGCCAGGTGCACTCCGAGGTCGTGCAGGCGCGCCAGCGTGGCGAGCCCCCACTCCGGATCGTCCATCAGCGCCGTCTCGGTGATCTCCAGGCACAGGTCGCGCGGCTCGAGCCCACCGGCGTCGATCGCCGCCACCACCTGATCGAGCAGGTCCGGTTGGGAGAGCTGGCGCGCCGCCAGGTTCACGCGCACGACGAGCGGCTCTGAACGGGAGCGCTTCCAAGCGCCGAACTGGCGGCAGGCCTCGCCGAGCACGAAGCCGCCGATGTCGACGATGAGCCCGGTCTCCTCCGCCAGCGCGATGAAGGCACCGGCCTCGAGCAGCCCCCGCACCGGATGGTGCCAGCGGGCCAACGCCTCGGCGCCGACGATGCGCCCGGTGCTGATGTCGACCTCGGGCTGGTAGTGGACGACAAGCTCGCCGACGTCGAGGGAGCGACGCAGGGCGTTCTCGAGGTGCAGCCGTTCGGTCGCCTCGGTCCGCAGGACCTCGTCGAACACCTCGATCCGGTCACGGCCCCGGGCCTTCGCCAAGTACATGGCCGCATCGGCGTCGCGCAGCAGGCCCTCCGGATCGGCGGCCGGGTCGACGCTGGTGATGATCCCGATCGACGCCGTCACGTACACCTCGCCGCCCGCCACGGCGACCGGCACCGACAAGGCCTGACGCAGCCGCTCGGCCACCTCGAGGGGCTCGCGCGGGTCGTGCAGCCCCTCGAGCAGGAGCACGAACTCGTCACCGCCGAGGCGCGCCACCGTGTCGATCGGCCGCACGACGTGGTCCAGCCGACGGGCGACCTCGACGAGCAGCTCGTCGCCGGCGCCGTGCCCGAGCGAGTCGTTCACCACCTTGAAGCGATCGAGGTCCAAGAACAGCACCCCCACCGAACCTGGGGTGCGAGCGCCGCGCACCAGCGCGCCGCCGAGGTGGTCGAGCAGCAGCGCCCGGTTCGCCAGGCCGGTGAGCGGATCGTGCAGGGCCTGGTGCGCCAGCTCCGCTTCGCTGCGCTTGATGGCCGTGATGTCGTTGTTGACCACGAGGACGTGGCCGATGGCTCCGTCGGCGTCGCGCTCGGGGACGGCCCGGGACTGGAACCAGACCTCACGGTCGCCGAAGTGCACCGCCCACTCGCGCTCGATCGGGCGCCCCGTACGGAAGACCGATTCGATCTGGCGACGCCACCGCTGCCCCTCGGTGCTCGAGCGCAGCAGGTCGTCGGAGCCGATGAGGTCGTCCGGTCGCACGCCGACGAGCTCCTCCACGATGGGACTGATGTACACGACCTGGAACGCCCGGTCGATGCGAATGATCACCGCTGGCGAGTTCTCGACCAGCGTGCGGAACCGCTCCTCGCTGACGGCGAGCTCCTCCTCGTGGCGGCGGCGTTCGGTGATGTCCTCGAAGTGGCCAACCGTGTACCGCAGCGACCGATCCGGCGCGCGCACCGCCGAGGCGTTGATGCGGACCCAGACCTCGGGATCGTGGGCCCGCGCCATGCGCACCTCGAGCGCCAGCAGGTCCGAGCGGCCCTTGAGGACCTCACGGTGTGCACGCTCGATCTCGCGATGATGCTCGGGGTGCACGACGTCGAACAGGCGCAGGTCCAGCAGCTCCTCGGGCGAGCGGCCCGCGAGCCTGCCGTAGGCGGCGTTCACCTGCAGGTGGCGACCGTCGGGGGCGTGCAGCGCCATCCCGAGCGGGGCGGCATCGAACGCCAGACCGAATCGCCGCTCGGCGTCGGTGCGGGCGAGCGCCTGCACGACGATGCCCGCCAGCGACGCCAGCACCGTGATCTGGCCGTCGGACCACATGCGCTCGTCGTCGGCCATGCTCAAGCCGGCGAACCCGACGAGCCGACCCGCCTCGACCATCGGCACGGCGAGCAGCGCCGCCGTCGGCTCGGGTTCGAGGCGCGCCCACTCGAAGGCCAGGTCGTCACCCGGCGAGGTGAGGTCGGGTCGGTACACCGCTTCGAACGCCCGCAGCGTGCCGAGCAGCTCCGGCAAGGCGTCCTGGACGACGGCACTCGGCGACACCACCGCGTCGGCGGTCCGCTCGCACCACCGCGCCGCCAGCTCGACGGTGCCGCGCTCATCGTTGAGCAGGTAGACGAAGGCGCGGTCGGCACGGGTGAACGCACCGATGCGGGACAACGCCACGTCGATGGCCCGACCGACCTCGTGGGCCGGGTGCTCGAGGAACACGGTGGTGAGCGACGTCAGCAGGCTCTCGAGCTCGAGCCGCTGGCTGAGCGCGTCGATCGTGCCCCGTCTCGACGCGCCGCGCTCGGCGGATGCGTGACCGCTCACCATCGGGCCCTCGCCCACGTCCTGCTCCCAACCCCCGACATGCGCTGACGCACGATGCGCCGAGTGTACCGACGCCTCGGTCGGCGAACAGCCGGACGTTGGTAGGTTCGGCGCTCGATGACCGAGGAGCACGACCCGGGCGACGCCCCAGGACACGGCGGCATCGGCGACGTCATCGCCCTGGACGGCACCTGGTCGGCGGCGGCCACCGACGAGCGGCTCCGGCGCGCCCTCACCGAGGCGGCCGGGACCGAGGCGTTCACCGCCGTCGACGTGCCGGGCCGCTGGTGTGCGGTGCCTGCGCTCACCGACGCCTCCAGCGTGTTGTACCGCCGCACGTTCACGGCGCCCGCCGCCGATCCGGGGACGCGCCGATGGCTGGTGTTCGACGGCGTCTGTGCCCACGCCGACGTCTGGCTCGACGGGCGGTACCTCGGCGAGATCGCCGGCGCCTTCGTCCCCCACACCTTCGAGGTCACCGAGCCGTTACGCGCCGACCGCGACCACCTGGTGGGCCTGGAGGTGACCTCGGCGCGGCCGGAGGACGCCCGCAACCAACGCGACCTGACGGGCAGCCTCTGGCACCGGCCGTCCATCGAGCAGGCGCCGAACCCGGGCGGGATCTGGCAGTCGGTGCGCATCGAGTCGTCCGGTCCGGTGCGCATCAAGCACCTGCGGGTGCGCTGTGAGGCCGCCGATCCCGCACGCGCCACCGTGTTCGTGCGCGCCGTCGTCGACGCGGATGCGCCCCGGCGTGTCGAGGTGCAGACCCGCGTCGGCGGCGAGGACGCCGTCCGGCACGACGAGCGGACCGTCGCCGCCGGCGAGAACTACTGGGAGTGGACGATCGAGGTGCCGGTGCCCGCGCTGTGGTGGCCGTGGGCCCTCGGCGACCAGCCGCTGTCGGACGTGGTGGTGACCATCACCGCCGACGGGATGCCCAGCGACCGGCGCCGGGTGCGGACCGGCTTCCGGACCGTCGCGTGGCGCAACGGCGTGCTGACGGTGAACGGCGAGCGGCTCTTCGTCAAGGGGGCGGCGCAGGACCCGCTGCCGCCCACCGACACCGCCGCTGGACGGGGCGCGGCGCGGGTCGTGCAGCTCGCACGCGATGCCGGGATCGATCTGCTGCGGCTGCGCGCGCACGTGGCGCAGCCCGAGCTCTACGCCGCAGCGGACGAGCTGGGCGTCGTGCTGTGGCAGGACCTCCCGCTGCGGTGGGGTTACGCCCGCACGGTACGCGCCGAAGCCCGACGCCTCGCCCGCGCCACCGTGGACCGGCTGGCACCGCATCCCTCGGTCGTGGCGTGGTGTGGGCACGACCAACCACTCGGTCCCCACCGGCGGGACGCGCACCTGCTACCGGCATCCGGGGACCACCTGGCACGGCGGGTGCTGCACGCCACGGCACCGAGGTGGAAGCGCACCGTGCTCGACCACGCCGTCGCCCGTGTCCTGCGCGATGCGGACGGCACGCGTGCGGTGTTCGCCCACGCCGGCGAGCTCGCGCCGCTGCCCGGCGCCGACGGGGTCGACAGCCCGCTGAGCTTCGGGTGGGAGCACGGGACAGCCGATCAGCTCGGTCCCACGCTGGCGGCCTGGCCGCGGCTGGGGCGCTTCGTGACCGAGATCGGTGCCGCGTCGGTGCCGTCCGGCACGGTGCTCGACGGTCCCGGGCGCTGGCCTGACCTCGACTGGGACGACTTGGCGACCACCTACGGGACGGACGTGATCATGCTGTGCCGACGAGTCCCGCCGGAGCAGTACGCCTCCGCTGCGGCGTGGGTCGATGCCACGCACCGCTACCAGGCCGAACTGCTGCGCCGGCACATCGAGACCCTGCGTCGACTGAAGTACCGACCGGCGGGTGGCTTCGCCATCGCCGCCTTCGCCGACGGCGCCGCGGCCATCAGCCCGGCGGTGCTCGACCACCGGTGCCGACCGACGCCGGCCTACGACGTGTTGGCACAGGCGTGCCGAGCGGTCATCGCAGTGGCCGACTGGCCACCGGATCGGCTGGCAGCGGGCGCCCCGCTGCGCCACCAGCTGCACGTGGTCAACGATCTCCGACGGCCGCTGACAGGGCTCGAGCTCCAGGTCCTCATCACCTGGGGCGCCGGCGATGCCACCGTCGTGCTCGCCGAGCACCGCTTCACCGGCGACGTGCCGGCGGACGCCGTCTGCCGCGTCGGTGCCGTCGACCTGACGCTCCCCAACGCTCCGGGTCCCGTGGAGGTGGCGCTGACCCTCGCCGGCGACGGCGTGCACGACGCTCGCCGCTACCACACCCGCATCGGCTGATCGGCCCATCGTCGCCATCGCTCACAGCGATAGGAGCCATGCGCGCGACCTCGCGCACGAGTTCGCACCTGACGACCCGTCACCAGTAGCGTGCGGAACGGCTTTCGCCCGCTGCGGCGACCTCCTGAGCGTCGCTGCCGCGTTCGCAGCACGCCAACGGAGGAGTGCCCGTGACGGCAACGCAGGAGTCCCCTGGGCTGACGCCGAACATCGAGGTTCGGCCAGTCCACAAGCGCCCGGGCGGCGCGCCGTGGCCGTTGAGCCTCTACGCGACAGCGGTCGGCAAGAAGTGGGTCATGGCCCTGACCGGCATCGGCCTGATGGGCTTCGTGTTCGCCCACATGATCGGCAACCTCAAGATGTACCTCGGGCCCGAGGAGTACAACGCCTACTCCGAGAGCCTCAGGACGCTGCTGCACCCGATCCTGCCCGATCACTCGGTGCTGTGGCTGATGCGCATCGGGCTCATCGCCATGTTCGTCATCCATCTGCACGCGGCGTACTCGCTCACGATGATGAACCGGCGGTCCCGCCCGGTCGGCTACCAGTCGCCGCGCGACTACCTGGCCGCCAGCTGGGCCGCCCGCACGATGCGCTACTCCGGCATCCTCGTGCTGGCGTTCCTGCTCATGCACCTGGCCAACCTGACCTGGGCCTGGTTCCCCTCGGACGTCACCCACGGCGAGCCGACCGACGTCTACCAGAACGTGGTCAACAGCCTTTCGGTGCCCTGGATCGCCGCCGCCTACATCGTCGGGCAGTTGGCGCTGGGCTTCCACCTCTTCCACGGCTCCTGGAGCATCTTCCAGAGCCTCGGGGCCAACAACCCCCGCACGAACGGCCTGCGCAAGGGCTTCGCCATCGGGTTCACCGCCCTCGTCGTCGGCTGCAACCTGACCTTCCCCATCGCCGTGCTCGCCGGCGTGGTGAGCTGAGGAGGCCACCGATGACGCTCACACTCGACGCCAAGACACCGACCGGACCCATCGCGGACCGGTGGGACAACCACAAGTTCTCGGTCAAGCTGGTCAACCCCAACAACAAGCGCAAGTTCACCGTCATCGTGGTGGGCACCGGCCTGGCCGGCGCCTCGGCTGCCGCCTCGCTGGCACAGCTCGGCTACAACGTGAAGTGCTTCACCTTCCACGACTCGCCGCGGCGTGCGCACTCCATCGCGGCGCAGGGCGGCATCAACGCCGCCAAGAACTACAAGAACGACGGTGACTCGGTGTACCGCCTGTTCTACGACACCGTGAAGGGCGGCGACTTCCGCGCCCGGGAGGCCAACGTCTACCGGCTGGCGCAGGTGTCGGTGAACATCATCGACCAGTGCGTGGCCCAAGGCGTGCCATTCGCCCGCGAGTACGGCGGGCTGCTCGACAACCGCTCCTTCGGCGGCGCCCAGGTGTCGCGGACCTTCTACGCCCGCGGCCAGACCGGTCAGCAGCTGCTGCTCGGCGCCTATCAGGCGCTGATGGAGCAGGTGGCCATCGGTGCCGTCGAGCTGTTCTCGAAGACCGAGATGCTCGACGTCGTGCTCAAGGACGGCAAGGCCGCCGGCATCGTCGTGCGGAACCTGCAGACGGGCGAGATCACATCGCACTCGGGCCACGCCGTGCTGTTGTGCACCGGCGGCTACTCCAACGCCTTCTACCTGTCGACGAACGCCATGAACTGCAACGCCACCGCGGCGTGGCGGGCGCACCGCAAGGGCGCAGCGTTCGCCAACCCCTGCTACACGCAGATCCACCCGACGTGCATCCCGGCCAACGACGAGTTCCAGTCGAAGCTGACCTTGATGTCGGAGTCGCTGCGCAACGACGGGCGCATCTGGGTCCCGAAGCATCCCGACGAGACCCGCCCGGCATCGCAGATCCCCGAGGACGAGCGCGACTATTACCTCGAGCGCCGGTACCCGGCGTTCGGCAACCTCGTCCCGCGCGATGTGGCGAGCCGCGCCTCCAAGCGCGAGGTCGACACAGGCCACGGGGTCGGCTCGCTCAAGAACGGCGTGTACCTCGACTTCGCGGACTCGATCAACCGCCTGGGGCGCAGCGTCGTCGAGGAGCGCTACGGGAACCTGTTCGACATGTACGAGCGCATCACCGGGGAGAACCCCTACGACATGCCGATGCGCATCTACCCGGCACCGCACTACACGATGGGCGGCCTGTGGGTGGACTACAACCTGATGACCACCATCCCCGGCGTCTACGCCCTCGGCGAGGCCAACTTCTCCGACCACGGCGCCAACCGCCTCGGCGCCTCGGCGCTGATGCAGGGGCTGGCCGACGGCTACTTCGTCATCCCCTACGTGCTCGGCGACTACCTCGCCGGCATGCTCGGTGACCCGGTGGTGCCGACGAGCGATCCGGTCTTCGCCCAGGCCGAGGCCGGCGTGCGCGACGACGTCGCCCGGTGGCTGTCGGTCAACGGCACGCGCTCGGTCGACCACTACCACCGCGAGCTCGGCAAGATCGTGTGGGACTACTGCGGCATGGGCCGCAACAAGGCCGGCCTCGAGAAGGCGCTGTCCGAGATCCCGGCGTTGCGTGAGGAGTTCCGCACCAACGTCCGTGTGCCCGGCTCCGCCGACACCATCAACCAGTCGCTCGAGAAGGTCCAGCGCGTCGACGACTTCTTCGAGCTCGGCGAGCTGATGTGCCGCGACGCGCTGCACCGTGAGGAATCCTGCGGCGGCCACTTCCGTGAGGAACACCAGACCGACGAGGGCGAGGCGCTACGCGACGACGAGCACTTCGCCTACGTCGCCGCCTGGGAGTGGCAGGGCCCAGGCACCGCCCAGGAGCTCAACAAGGAGCAACTGGACTTCGAGTACGTGAAGCTGACCCAGCGCAGCTACAAGTGATCGCCGCCCGGACGAGGAGAACCACCCCATGCGCGTGACCCTGAAGATCTGGCGGCAGGACGGCCCCACGGCGGGCGGCCGCTTCGAGACCCATCAGGTCGATGACGTCTCCGAGGACATGTCGTTCCTCGAGGTCCTCGACACCCTCAACGAGCGCATCATCGAGGACGGCGGCGAGCCCATCGCCTTCGACAGCGACTGCCGTGAGGGCATCTGCGGCACGTGCGGCGTGATGATCAACGGCGTCCCGCACGGCCCCGAGAAGGGCACGGCCACCTGCCAGCTCCACATGCGCAAGTTCGCCGACGGCGCCGAGATCGCCGTCGAGCCGTGGCGGGCGGCCGCCTTCCCGGTGATGCGCGACCTGATCGTCGACCGCAGCCCGATGGACGCCATCATCGAGGCCGGCGGCTTCATCTCCGCCGACACGGGCGGCGCACCCGACGCCAACCTCATCCCCGTCCCCAAGCCCGTCGCCGACGCCTCGATGGACGCCGCCGCCTGCATCGGGTGCGGCGCCTGCATCGCGGCCTGCCCCAACGGTGCTGCCCAGCTGTTCACGTCGGCCAAGCTCGCCCACCTCAACCTGATGCCCCAAGGCCAGGCGCAGCGGTGGGCCCGCACCACCGACATGGTCGAGACGATGGAGCGCTTCTTCGGCTCGTGCACGAACTACGGCGAGTGCCAGGAGGCGTGCCCGAAGGAGATCTCGATCGACTTCATCGCCTACATGAACCGCGACTACGTCAAGGCGTCGTTCAAGAACCGCAAGCTCGCCGGCCAGTCGTTCCCGTAGGTCGGCTACGACGGCAGGACGAGCCGCTCGTCAAGCCGACTCGTCGGCCAGGGCGCGCTCCTTGGCTGCCTTGCGGCGGTGGCGGAGGACTTCGATGCCGATCGGGAGCACCGACACGAAGATGATCACAAAGATGATCTTCTCGATCGAGTCGCCCAGGCCCGGGAAGGCCGTGCCGAGCCAGTAGCCCGCCTGGGTCAGGCCGACCGCCCACGCGAAGCCACCGACGACGTTGTACGTGACGAAGGTGCGGTAGTCCATCTTCCCGGCGCCGGCAACGATCGGGGCGAAGGTGCGCACGATCGGGACGAAGCGGGCGATGATGATCGTCTTCGGCCCGTGCTTCTCGAAGAAGTCTTCGGCCTGGACGAGGTACTTGTGCTTGAAGATCTTCGAGTCGGGGCGCTTGAAGATGGCCGGGCCGGCCTTCTTCCCGAAGGCGTAGCCCACCTGGTCGCCCGCGACGGCGGCGAGGAAGCAGCCGAGCGAGACGGCCCAGATCGGCCACAGGAAGTTGCCGCCGGCGTCGGAGCTCAAGAACCCGGCGATGAACAGCAGCGAGTCCCCTGGGAGGAAGAAGCCGATGAGCAGCCCCGACTCGGCGAACACCACCCCGAACAGGGCGACGGTGGCAAGGCCACCGAACGATCTGAGCATGCCTTCTGGGTCGATGCCGATGGCGAAGATGCCGGCGAGCCAAGTGCGCATCGAGACAGCCTAACGTCGCCGCGCGCGGGGACTGAAGACGGTGTGCGCCCGCCGCCCGTCCACCTACAGGACGGGTGCAACGGGTCGGTTCAGCTCGATCCAGCCCGCACCGGTCGTGCCGTCCGCCGCCCGGACCCGACACATGGCGCGGGGGAAGTGCGCCACCCGACCGTCGAACGCCTCGAGCAGCACCGGGGCCCATGCCACCGGCTCGACCTCGAATCGGGCCCCGTCGAGCACAACGGCGAAGGGCCCCGGCATCAGCTCCGGCGAGGCCACCAGGTGGGCGTCGGGCGGCACGACCTCGATGCGCGCCAGCTGCTCGACCGGCGCGCCGTCGCCACCGGGTTGGTGGTAGCCCATGCTCCACATCGCCGACGGCAGGATCGACACGGCGTGGAACCGCTGGCCGTCATCGAGGCGGAAGGCCGACCACAGCCAGCCCCACGACCACCAGTCGCGCCCGCCCCATGAGTGGTCTCGCTGGCCGAACCCGTCGATCTCCAGGCGCTCGGAACCCACGTCGAGCGTGCCGTGCACGCGACATGGGATCTCGTAGCGGTCGAGACCCTCCGGGTAGGCGAAGACCGCCCCATCCGTCTCCCACTCCAAGTCGAAGGCGAACGGCGTGCGCATGCCCCGTGCCCCGCCCGTGGTCTCGGCGTAGGCCTCGGCCGGGTCGTCGACCGCCAACGCAAACGCCTCGAGGCCGAGGCTCCACCGCTGCCAGGGCTCCTCCAGGTTGTGATCGGCCCACAGGCCCTCGCTGCGCAGCTCGAGCGAGCTGCGGTCGCGACCGATCGGGATGGCGTGGTCGATCACGGTGACGAGCGGGCGGTCGACCCCGACCAGGCATGCCCAATACCAGGTCACCCCGAGGTTCGGATATTGGCCGATGCGCACGTAGCCACCGACCGTGCCGGCGGCGTCGTGGAAGTCGAAGTACCAGGACTCGCCCCACAACGGGCCGTCGCCGACCGGATGGATGCGCTCGTCCTCGGGCGGCGGCGTCGGACCGACCAGACCCACGACTCCCTCAGTGCTCCGGGGGCGGGGTGAGCGCACCCGGCGACGGCGGGGGCGGGGGCGCCACCGCGCCGCCCATCGGGCCGCTGGAGGACGGGGGTGCCGGCGGCGGAGCAGCGGCTGCGCCTCCCGGCGGGGGCGGCGCGGCGGCGGCATCACCCGGTGGCGGCGGGGCGGCTGCGCCTCCCGGCGGGGGCGGCGGGGTGCCGGGCGCAGGCGCAGGAGGCGGCGGGGGCGCAGCGGCTGCACCCGTGCGCAACGACAGGTCGAGCCCGCCGGTGGCCGCCAGGTTGGCGAGCTCCTGCATCACCCGTTGACGCTCGGCGGCGCCATCGTCGTCGAGCACGCCGTTGGCGTCCTGCCAGGTCAGCGCGCCCAGGTCACGCAACAGGGCGTCGGGGCCCGGCCCGGCCGCGGGTGGCGGTGCCCCGCCGACGCTCGGCTGCTGCATGTTGGCCACGCCCTTGTTCACCGAGTCGGCGAGGCTGCTGGCGCCTTGCTTGAGGTTGTCCATCAATCCCATGGGGTGCACCTCCGAGAGATCGCAGCTGCCCGCCGGGCGGTCGAGCAGGTCGCGCAGCACTGTATCGGGGGTGCGCACCGTGCCGGCCCGCCGTCGGGTGGCCACCCCCTACCATGCGTCACCGTGCCTTCGTACCTGAGCGCCGCCTGGATCGCCGCCCTCGGCGAGGCCGTCGCCGGCTCCGACGACCTCGCCCGCGCCGCCACCGAACCCTTGGTGGTCGGGTACGAGGTCGCCGACGATGCCGAGGTCGTGACGTATCACGTCCGGCTGGCCGCGGACGGCTGCAGCGCCGGGCCGGGCGCCGACGACGCCGACGTGGTGTTCCGCGCCGACCGCGCCACGGCGGCGGCGATCGCACGGGGCGATCTGCGCGCCCAGCGGGCGTTCATGGCGGGACGGATCCGGTTGTCCGGCGACGTGTCGGCGCTGCTCGACCGAGCCGACGCCCTGGCAGTGCTGGCCACGCTGCAACCTCCGCCGACGGACGAGGCTTGAGCGATGCCGGAGCTGCCCGAGATCCGCGCCCACGCCGAACGGCTCACCGACCACTACGCCGGCGCGCCGCTCGAGCGATTCGACGCCCTGTCGTTCACCGCCCTGAAGACGGCCGTCCCGCCGCCGAGCGACGCGCTCGGCACGCCCCTCGAGACGGTTGGCCAGCGGGGCAAGCACCTGTTGCTGCGCTTCGAACCGGTGACCTTCGTCGTGCATCTCATGCAGGGCGGGCGCCTCAAGCCCGACGCCAAGGTGGCGCGCAAGCCCAGGGGCGGCATCGCCCGGTGGACGTTCGCCGGACCTGGCGCCCTGCTCCTGACCGAGGCCGGTACGCAGAAGCGTGCCGGCGTGTGGGTCGTGGCCGGCGACCCCGAGGCGTCCGAGCCGCTCGCCCACCTCGGCCCGGAAGCCGACACGGTCGACGCCGCCACGCTGGTGCGGCTCGGCGCCGAGCACCGCATGCGGCTGCACGGGTTCCTGCGCGATCAGCGCATCATCTCGGGCATCGGGCGGCGCCTCGCCAACGAGGTGTGCCACCGGGCGAAGCTGTCGCCGTTCACCTCGACCGGCAAGCTCACCGACGACCAGGCCGACGCCATCGTCGAGGCGATCCACCACTGCGTCGAGACGTCACTGGCGGACGAGCGCGCCCGCCACGACATGAGCAGCTCGGCCGACCGGCCCGCCGCGGTGCACCATCGTGAGGGGCAACCGTGCCCGGTCTGTGGCGACTCGGTGCGGGCGATCGAGTACGCCAGCTACACGGTGAACTACTGCGCCACGTGTCAGACCGGCGGCAAGGTGTTGGCGGACAACACGACCAGCAAGTTCCTCAAGTAGCGCCAACCCCGCGTTCTGGTGCGGAACTCGCGTCGCTCACGGCGCGAGTTCACTACCGGAACGATCAGATGAGGCCGAGCTCGGCGACGGTGTCGCGCTCCTCGCCCAGCTCGGCGACCGTGGCGTCGATCTTGCCCTGCGAGTAGGCGTTGTGCTCGAGGCCCTGCACGATCGACCACGTCCCGCCGGCGGTGGTGACCGGGAACGACGAGATCAGCCCCTCGGGGACGCCATAGGACCCGTCCGAGCAGACCGCCATCGACACCCAGTCGCCGTCGGCGGTGCCCATCGTCCAGTCACGGACGTGATCGATGGCGGCGTTGGCCGCCGAGGCGGCGCTCGAGAGGCCTCGGGCCTCGATGATGGCGGCCCCGCGCTGCTGCACGGTCGGGATGAAGGTGGCGTCGATCCAGCCCTCGTCGGCGACCGCGTCGGAGGCGATCTGCCCGTTGACCTCGGCGTGGTACAGGTCCGGGTACTGCGTCGCCGAGTGGTTGCCCCAGATCGTCATGCGGCGCACGTCGTTGACGGTGCCGCCGACCTTGTTGGCCAGCTGGGCCATCGCCCGGTTGTGGTCGAGGCGGGTCATGGCGGTGAAGCGCTCCGACGGGATGTTCGGGGCGTTGTTCATGGCGATCAGGCAGTTGGTGTTGGCGGGGTTGCCCACCACCAGGATGCGCACGTCGTCGGCGGCGTGATCCGACAGCGCCTTGCCCTGGACCGTGAAGATGGCGCCGTTGGCCTCGAGCAGGTCCTTGCGCTCCATGCCCTTGCTGCGGGGCCGACTGCCCACGAGCATCGCTACGTTGACGCCGGCGAACGCCTCGTTCGGGTCATCGGTCTGGACCATGCCGGCGAGCAACGGGAAGGCGCAGTCCTCCAACTCCATCGCCACGCCACGCAGGGCGTCGAGCGCCGGCGTGATCTCGAGCATCTGCAGGATCACCGGCTGATCGGCGCCGAGCATCTGCCCGCTCGCGATCCGGAACAGCAGGCTGTAGCCGATCTGGCCAGCGGCCCCGGTGACGGCGACGCGGACGGGATCCTTGGTGCTCACGGCAACTCCTCGGGATGGCGACCCTGACGGGCCCCGAATCTAGAGAGCACCCCACTACCCCGAGAAATCGGCGGCGCCGTCGGTGCGGGTGTTGCCGAGCCAGCTCTCGTACAGCGCGGCGTAGCGACCACCGGCGGCGACCAGCGCGTCGTGGCTCCCCTGCTCGACGATGCGCCCGGCATCGAACACGAGCACGAGGTCAGCGGCCTGCGCCGTCGACAGGCGGTGCGCCACGCTGACCGTCGTGCGGCCGGCGGCGAGTCGGGCCAGCGCCTGGGCGAGGGCCTGCTCGGTCTCGGGGTCGACGGCGGAGGTCGCCTCGTCGAGGATCAGCAGGCCCGGATCTGCCAGCTGCGCCCGGCACAGGGCCACCAGCTGGCGCTCACCGACCGACAGGTTGGCGCCGCGCTCGCCCACCTCGGTGTCGAGGCCGTCGCTCAACCCGTCGAGCCAGCGCGCCAGCCCCAGGGCCGTGACGGCGGCCTCGGCGTCGGCCCGCACGGCGCCGTCTCGACCCATGACGATGTTGTCGGCGACGGTCCCCTCGAACAGGAACCCGTCCTGGGGGACCATGCGCACGGCGTGACGCCTGGAGGCGGATCCGACGGTGCGCAGGTCGATGCCGTCGAGCTCGATCGCGCCCGATGTCGGATCGGCGAGGCGACACAGGAGCTTGGCGAACGTGGTCTTGCCGGACCCGGTCTCGCCGACGACGGCCACGTTCGTGCCCGCCGCCACGTCGACGTCGACGTCGACGAGCACCGGCGCCCCGCCCCGGTAGGCGAAGCCGACGCCGCGCGCCACGACGGCCAGGGCCCCGGGCGGCAGCTGCACCCCCGGGTCGGGCTCGACGACCTCGACGGGAAGGTCCAAGACGTCGAGCACCTTGCGCCAGCCGGCGACGGCGGTCTGGGTCTGATCGAGGATCTCGCCCAGCTCGGCGATCGGCAGCAGCGCCAGGTTGACGAGGAACAGGCAGGCGACGAGCGACCCCGCGTCGAGCCCCCACCCGGGACCCCACCAGGCACCGATGCCGAGCACGGCAGCCAGCGCCAGGCCGCCGAACACGTCCGACATCGGGAAGAGCAAGGTCACGTAGCGCGCGGCGCGGGTCTCGGCCCGGTACTGGGCGTCGATGGTCTCGTCGAGGCGACGACGCACCCGGGGCTGGAGCCCGTAGGCCCGAACGACCGGCGCGCCCATCACCGTCTCGCTGATGGCGGTGAGCGTGTCGCCGACCCGGTTGCGCACGTCGTCGTAGGCCCGCAGCTGGCGCCGCTGGAAGTACCGCATCAGCGGCAGCAGCGGCGCCAGCGCCACGACGGTCACCAGCGCCAGCTGCCACGAGTACACCGCCATCACCGCCAGCACGCCCACCACGACGATCGTGTTGACGATCCAGGCGATTGCGCCCCATTGGGCAAAGCGGGCAAGGGTCTCGATGTCGGAGGTGACCCGAGCGGTGAGCGCCCCGCGCCGGGCCTCGGTGTGGTCGGCGAGGCTCAGGGCGTGGATGTGGGTGAAGGCCTTGACCCGCAGGTTCTTCAGCAACAGCTCCGACGCCGTGACCAGGCGCAGGTACGTCGCGCGGAACAGCAGGGCGACGCCGACGACGACCACGGTGGCCACGGCGCAGGCGCCCAGCACGAAGGCCGGTTGGAAGCCGCCCTCGCCGGTCACTCCCCGGTCGAGGATCTGTTGGATGAGCACCGGCACGACGATGCGGCCTGCGGCGGCGCACAGGGCCATCAGCACGGTGAAGCGGATGCCGTCGCGCAGCTCGGGCGAGACGGCCAGGCCGCGACGCAGCACGTCGATCGCGCCCGAGCCGTCGGTGACGACCGAGCCGGCCACGTCGTCGTCCAGCGCGGCGGCGAACGGATCGACCGGGGTCGTCACGCCGCCGCTCCCCGCTCGTAGGCGCGCACGATGCGCTCATAGCCGGGTACCGCCAGCAGCTGGCGATGCGTCCCGGAGGCCGCCACGCGCCCACCGTCGAGGTACAGCACACGGTCGGCCAGCTCGATGGTCGAGACACGGTGCGCCACGATCAGCGTCGTCGTGCGCAACGTCGAGCGCAGGCGGGCGAGGATCTCGGCCTCGACGACCGGGTCGACGGCGCTGGTGGCGTCGTCGAGCACGAGCACCTGCGGGCTGCGCACCAGCGCCCGGGCCAGGGCGACGCGCTGGCGCTGGCCACCCGAGAGGGTGACCCCTCGCTCGCCGACGACGGTCTCGTAGGCGGCCGGGAGGCTACCGATGAACTCGTCGACCCGGGCCACGGCGGCGGCGGCGCGTATGGCGTCGCTGTCGACGTCCGCGCCGAGGGCGATGTTCTCCGCCAGCGTCTCGGCGAACAGGAACGTCTCCTGGAACACCAGCGCCACCGCCCGGCGCAGGGCCTCGGGGTCGGCACGGGTCACGTCGACGCCGCCGACCGAGACGACGCCGGCGTCGGCCACGACCTGGTGCGCCAGCAGGTCGCACACCGTGGTCTTGCCGGATCCGGTCGAGCCGACGATGGCGACGATCTCGCCCGGCGTCACCGTCAGGTCGAGGTCGGCGAGGACCGGCGCATCGGGGTCGTAGCCGAACCGCACGTGATCGAAGCGCACCGGCAGCGGGCCGGTGGGCAGTGCTTCGGCCTCGGCGGCGTGGGGCGTCGGGGCCGGCGGCGTGCCCCGCACCTCGTCGAGCCGCTCGGCGGCGACCACGGCTCGCGGGATCTCCTGCAGGAAGAACCCGACGACGCGCACCGGGAACGCCAGGATGCCGAACAGCGCCATCGCCTGCACGAGATCGCCGGCCTCGATGCGGCCGACCGAGATCTGCCACGACCCGATCAGCAGCAGCACGATGATCCCGACGTTGGGCAGCGCGTCGATCGCCGGTTCGAAGGCGGCCCGGATCCGGGCGACGTCGAGGCGGGCGGCCCGGAGGTCTTCGGCTGCCGCCTCCATCCGGTCGACCTCGTGCTCCTCGCGGCCGAGGGTCTTGACGATCAACGCCCCGTCGAAGCTCTCGTGTGCGATCGCCGACACCGTGCCGATGCGGTGCTGGACGACCGCCGCGGGCGCGTGCACCAGGCGCGAGTAGCGACGGTTGATCAAGGCCAGCGTCGGGAACAGCAGCACGGCGATCAGCGTCAGCACCGGGTCGACGATCACCAGGCTGACCACGGCGAACACGATGAGCACGATGACGCCGACGCTGAACGGGAACGGGTTGAGGACCTCGGTGGCGGCGAGGATGTCGGCGTCGGCGTGCGCCAGCAACTCGCCCGTGGGGCGGCTGCGGTGGAACGACAGCGGGGCGTCGAGGTAAGTGTCGGCCACCTCGCGACGGAGCCGCGCCGCGGTGCGGAAGGTGGTCATGAAGGCGAAGAACCGCCGCAGCATGATCGAGATGCCCCGCAGGACGCCCATGGCGAACAGGGCCAGCGCGCCGGCGCGCACCCGCTGCTCGGTCACCCCCGACGAGAAGGCGGGGACGATGATCTCGTCGGTCGCCCACCCGAGCACCATCGTGGTGCCCACGGCGGCGGCAGCGAACAGGGTCGCACCCACGAGGGACACGGCGTAGGTGGCCGGCTCACGCCGGACGTAGCGCCACACCAACCGGAGCCCCGGCACGAAGATGGCGCGTGTCGCCGCCGGGTCGCTCACCGACGCAAGGTTACGGGCACGGGTTTTCCCCACCAAAAGGCTTCCGCCTAGCGTTGGGCCGATCCCAGGACCGGCCCGCGGGCGGACGCGCGGACGCGACGCCGCCGGTCGATCCCCCGCTCAGGAGGCGACGATGCGCAACCCGAAGGACTTCTTCCGACCCTTGGCCCTCGGCGCTCCCGAGCCCGTGCGTGAGATCCCGGTCCGCCCGTCGCGCATGATCCACTTCTTCGACCCGTCGAACGAGAAGATGCTGGCGAAGCTGCCCGATCTGGCCGCCACGTGCGACGTCGTGCTCGGCAACCTCGAGGACGCCATCCAGGCGGACAACAAGGAGGCCGCCCGTGCCGGCCTGGTCAAGGTGGGCAAGGAGCTCGACTTCGGCGAGACGCAGCTGTGGACCCGGGTGAACAGCCTCGACTCGCCCTGGGCGCTCGACGACCTGGTCACCCTCGTGACCGAGATCGGCGACAAGCTCGACGTCATCATGGTCCCCAAGGTCGAGGGCCCCGAGGACATCCATTACGTCGACCGTCTGCTGGCACAGCTCGAAGCCCGCGCCGGCGTGCAGCGCCCGATCCTCGTGCACGCGCTGCTCGAGACGGCGCGCGGCGTCGCCAACGTCGAAGAGATCTGCGCCGCCAGCCCCCGCATGCAGGGCCTCTCGCTGGGTCCGGCCGACCTCGCCGCCGACCGGCGGATGAAGACGACTCGGGTCGGCGGCGGCCACCCCGACTACCTCGTGCGCCAGGACCCCGTGGCCGACGATCCCGACGCCGCACGAGCCACGTACCAGCAGGACCTGTGGCACTACACGATGGCGAAGATGGTCGACGCCTGCGTCGCCAACGGGATCCTCCCCTATTACGGGCCCTTCGGCGACATCAAGGACACCGTCGCCTGCGAGGATCAGTTCCGCAACGCCTACCTGCTCGGCTGCGTCGGGGCGTGGAGTTTGCACCCCGTGCAGATCGACATCGCCAAGAAGGTGTTCTCGCCCGATCCGGCCGAGGTCGCCTGGGCCGCCCGCGTGATCGAGGCGATGGGCGACGGGACGGGCGCCGTGATGATCGACGGCAAGATGCAGGACGACGCCACCGTCAAGCAGTGCCGCGTGGTGATGAACCTGGCCAGGCTGCTCGCCGAGCGCGACGCGGACCTGGCGGCCGCCTACGGCTTCTGACGCCGCCCCGCCGCCACCGTCCACCCGACCGCCAGACCGACCGCCGACGCCAGACCGAGGAGCACCGATGACCGACGACCTCCGGCCCCGCCGCAGCGTGCTGTACATGCCCGGCGCCAACGAACGCGCGCTGGACAAGGCCAAGGGCCTGCCAGCCGACGCCTTGATCCTCGACCTGGAGGACGCCGTGGCCCCGGACGCCAAGGCCGAGGCCCGCGAGCGCGTCTGTGCCGCCGTCACCTCCGGGGCCTACGGCCGCCGAGAGCTCACGATCCGCGCCAACGGCCTCGACACCGCCTGGCACGCCGACGACGTGCGAGCCATCGCCGAGGCGGGGCCGGCGGCGATCGTCGTCCCCAAGATCAACTCGGTCGACGACGTGCGCGCGGTCGAGTCGGCGCTCGAGGCCGCAGGCGCGCCGGACCACACCAAGATCTGGGCCATGGTCGAGACGCCGATCGCCATGCTGCACGCCGCCGAGATCGCGGCGGCGTCGGAGCGCCTCACCGTGCTCGTGATGGGCACCAACGACCTGGCCAAGGAGCTGCACGCCGAGCACGTCCCCGGGCGCCAGCCCCTGCTCACCGGGTTGGGCCTGTGCCTGCTCGCCGCCCGCGCCACCGGCAAGGTGATCCTCGACGGTGTCTACAACGACATCAAGAACGAGGACGGCTTCGCCGCCGAGTGCACCCAGGGGCGCCAGATGGGCTTCGACGGCAAGACCCTCATCCACCCGAGCCAGCTCGACCCGGCCAACCGCATCTTCGCTCCGTCCGAGGACGAGGTGGCACGCGCCGAGGTCATCATCGCCGCCTTCACCGAGGCCGAGGCCGAGGGCCGAGGCGTCGTCACGGTCGACGGTCGGATGATCGAGAACCTCCACGTCGACCAGGCGCGGCGCACCCTGGCGCAGGCCGAGGCCATCGCCGCCATGGTCACCGAGGCCTGAGCCCCACCACCTCGTCGGGGAGTCGCTCGAGCTGCGCCCGGGCTACGCCTTGCGCTGGATGGCCTTGAGCTCGGTGAACTCCTCGATGCCCCAGTGGCCCTTCTCACGGCCGTTGCCGGACTGGCGGTAGCCGCCGAACGGCGCCAGCAGGTTGAAGGCGCCCCCGTTGACGTCGACCGTGCCGGTGCGCATCTTGCGGGCGAAGGCCATCGCTCGCTCGTCGTCGGCCGACTGCACCCCTCCGGCGAGCCCGTAGCTCGTGCCGTTGGCGATGGCGAGCGCCTCGTCCTCGGTGTCGTAGGGCAGGATCACCAGCACCGGGCCGAAGATCTCCTCGCGGGCGATGGTCATGTCGGGCGTGACGTCGGCGAAGACGGTCGGGCGCACGAAGTACCCGGTCTCGAGGCCCTCGGGCGCCTCGACGCCTCCGGTGACGAGCGTGGCGCCCTCGTCGATGCCCGTCTGGATGTAGCCGCGCACCCGATCTCGCTGGACGGCCGAGACCAGCGGGCCCAACAGGTTCCCCGGGTCTGACGCCGGGCCCATCGCCACGCTCTCGGCGGCGCCACGGGCGAGCTCGACGACCTCATCCTGGCGGGAACGAGGTACGACCATGCGGGTCAGCGCCGAACAGGTCTGACCCGAGTTGAGGTAGCAGCCGAACGTGACGCCCGGGGGCACGCAGGCACCGAGGTCGGCGTCGTCGAGCAGCACGTTGGCCGACTTGCCGCCGAGCTCGAGGTGCACGCGCTTGACCGTCGGCGCCGCCAGCTCGGCCACCCGGGTACCGGCACGGGTCGAACCGGTGAACGACACCATATCCACGTCCGGGTGGGCGGCCATCGCCTCACCGACGACCGGGCCCACGCCTGTCACGAGGTTGAACACCCCCGGCGGCAGCCCTGCCTCGTCGACCGCCTCGGCAAGCACGAAGGCGTTGAGCGGCGCCACCTCGGACGGCTTCAGCACGATGGTGCAGCCGGCGGCCAACGCCGGCGCCACCTTGCAGATGATCTGGTGCAACGGGTAGTTCCACGGCGTGATGGCGGCCACGACCCCGGCCGGCTCGCGCACGACGAGCGAGTTGCCGCACTCCTCTTCCCACACGACCTCGTCGATCAGGTCGACGTGCGCCTTGAGGTTCGACACCGGCAGGCCGGCCTGGATCATGCCGGCGAACGTGATGGGCATGCCCATCTCCATCGACAGCACCTGCGCCAGCTCGCCCGAGCGCGCCTCGAGCGCCTCGGCCAGTCGCTGGATCGCCTTGCGGCGCTCCTCGAGCGTGGTCAGCCCCCACCCGTCGTCGAAGGCCCGGCGCGCCGCAGCGACGGCGGCGTCGACGTCGGCGGCGACGCCCTCGGGGATCGAGCCGCACACCTCTTCGGTGGTCGGATCGATGACGTCGATCCGGCCCGTGCCCTGTGCGGGCACCCAGGCCCCGTCGATGTACAGCGTGTCGTGATGGCGAGCGTCGCTCATGCGGTCCCCCGGTTCGGTCCGGCCCATCGGGCCCGGCGTGCGCCCCGCAGGCGCCTGCTGGCTGCGAGCCTACCGACGCGACCGGTCGAACAGGCCCGAGACGGCGACCCGGGCGCGCGGGGTGGCGACCATCACGACCGCCGCCACGGCCAACGGCAGCGTCGTACGGCTGGCGTTGCGCTCCGGACCGATGACATCGGCGGCGACGATCCCGAGCAGCGCCAGCTGGGTCACGACCACGCCGGCGAGCGGGTGGCGCCATCCCCCGCGCACCAGGGCCACGACGACAAGCACCGCCGTGAGGGCCACGATCACGGCGCCGCCCCGCTCGACCCCGTCCGCCCACTGGCGGGCCGATTCCCACAGCCCGACGCCGGGAGCCGCCAGCGTGCCGGCCGAGTTGACCCCGACCGGCACGGTGGCGCGCAGCACGAGGTACCACGCCGCGCCGACGACGGCCGGCACGACGGCGAGGCGGAGTGCCGGCCGATCGCGGCGCGACAGCAGCCACCCGAGCAACACGAGCACGGCGGTCTCGCGCGTCAGCACAGCCGCCACCCCCAGGCCCAGGGCCCACCTCGTCCGCCCGCGCGCGTCGCAGGCCAGCGCAGCCAAGGCCAGAACCAGCGCCGCCGTATCGCCGGCGCTGATCCGCAGGCCCATCCACACCCCGGGCAGGATCCCGGGGACCACCGCCACCAACGCCGAGCCGCCGAACGTGGCGCTCAGCGCGCCGGTCGACAGGCACAGGCCCGCCACGGCGACGACGCCGACCACCGCCATCGCCAGGACCAACCCGTCACCGCCACCGACGGGGTGCAGCAGCCACGCGGCGAGCGGGAAGCCGATCCGCTGCAGGCGGTACACCGGAGCGTCCAACCCGGTGGCCGCCTGGTCCAGGTCGAACGGGTCGCGAGCGACCACATAGAAGTAGGCGCTGTCGTGGCCACCCGGACCGACGGCATCGTCGCCCAACTCGGCGCGCAGCACCGGCGCCGCCAAGGCGTCGGGCTGCGCCACGACCAGCCCGCCAAAGGTGTCGCGTGTCGAGGACAGGTTGGTGAGCATCAGCACGACGCACAGCGCCGTGCCCGCCACCGTCGCCGCCACCAGCGGCCGCCAGGGCAGGGCCCGCACCGCGGCACCGGTCATGTCGGATGCGTCAGAGCGACGCCAGGCCGAGGTTGGCGTAGATCTGGCGGGTCGCCGGTGAGCGGTTGAGCGTGTAGAAGTGCAGGCCCGGCACGCCTTCGTCGAGCAGCCGCCGGCTGAGCTCGGTCGCCACGTCGACGCCGATCTTGGCCACCTCCGACGGGTCGTCGGCCACGGGTTCGATGCGCTCGGCCAGCCAGGTCGGGAAGGCGGCACCGGCCAACTCGGCGAAGCGCTGGATCTGGCGGGCGTTGGTCACCGGCATGATGCCCGGCAGGATCGGCACCTCGCAGCCCAGCGCCGCCAGCTCCTCCACCATCCGCAGGTAGTGGTCGGCCTCGAAGAAGAACTGCGTGATCCCGAAGTCGGCCAGGGCCAGCTTCTCGGCGAGGTGCTGCCGATCGCGGACCCGGTCGCCGCCCGAGCGCGGGTGCAGCTCGGGGTGGGCAGCGACGCCGATCGAGAAGTCACCGACCTGACGCACCAGCTCGACGAGCTCGAAGGCGAAGTTCAGGTCGGTCGGGTGTAGGGCGTCGTCGGTGGGCGGATCGCCGGCGAGGGCCAGGATGTTGGCGATGCCGGCCTCGCGGTACTCCTCCAACAGCGACACGAGCTCGTCCCGGGTGTGCGCGATGCACGTGAGGTGCGCCATCGACGTGATGTCGAGGTCGCGCTCGATGTGGACGACGATGTCGCGGGTGCGCTCTCGGGTCGAACCACCGGCGCCATAGGTCACCGACACGAAGGACGGATCGAGCGGCTGGAGCTCGGCGATGGTCTTCTCCAGCTCGCGCGCCGCTTCGTCCGAGCGGGGCGGGAAGAACTCGAACGAGAACGTCTGCCCGGCGGCGAGCAGGTCGGCGATCTTGGCCATAGGGCTGTCCAGGGTAGGCGCGCTCAGAAGCCGAGCACTCGCAATTCGGCCGCTGCCACCGTGTTGTCGAGCAACATGGCGCGCGTCATCGGCCCGACACCACCGATGCGCGGCGACAGCCAACCCGCCACCTCGGCGACCTCGTCGGCGACATCCGACAGGAGCTTGCGCCCCTCGAACGACACCCCGGCAGCCACGACGGCGGCACCGGGCTTGATCATCTCGGCGGTGATCAGCCCCGGCGACCCGGCGGCGGCCACGACGATGTCGGCCTGACGGGTGAAGGCGCCGATGTCGGCCACCCCGGTGTGGACGACCGTCACGGCGGCGTTGGCGGCGGGGCGTTTCAACGTGAGCAGGTTCGCCAACGGGCGACCGATCGTCAGGCCGCGCCCGACGATCACGACGTGGCGGCCGGCGATCGGCACGCCGTGGTGCTCCAGGAGGCGCTGGATGCCCGCCGGGGTGCACGGCAGCGGCGCGTCGACACCTTGGACCAGGCGACCGAGGTTCACCGGGTGCAGGCCGTCGGCGTCCTTGGCCGGGTCGACGTCGAGCAGCGCCGCCTCGTAGTCGAGGTGCGGCGGGAACGGGTACTGCATGAGGTAGGCGTCGACGTCGTCGCGGGCGTTGAAGTCCGCCACCACCGCCGCCACGTCGGCCTGCGTGGCGTCGGCTGGCAGATGCACGCTCACCGAGCCGATGCCGAGGTCCTCACAGTCGCGGTGCTTCATCGCCACGTAGTTGGCCGACGGTCCGTCGTCGCCCACGAGCAGCGTGCCCAGGCCGGGCGTGTGGCCGCGCGCCTCGAGCGCGGCGATCCGGTGGCGCAGGTCCGCCTTGATGGTGGCGGCGACGGCCTCGCCGTCGAGGAGCTGTGCGGTCATCGGTCCTCCGGGCTCGTTCGGGTGCTCAGTGCAGGAAGTGGCGCTCACCGGTGAAGATCATGGCCACGCCCAGCTCGTCGGCACGGGCGATGGTGTCGGCGTCGCGCATGGCGCCACCGGGCTGGATCACGACCGCCACGCCGGCGTCCGCCGCCGCCTCGATGCCGTCGGGGAACGGGTAGAAGGCGTCCGACGCGCAGGCGCCGCCCTCGGCCCGGCCTGCGGCCTTCTTCGCCGCGATCTCGCCGGACTCGACGCGGTTCTGCTGCCCGGCGCCGATGCCCCACGCCACGCCGTCGCGCACCAACACGATGGCGTTCGACTTCACGTGGCCGCACACCCGCCACGCCATCGCGGCGTCGGCGAGCTCCTGGTCGGTCGGTTGGCGCGTCGTGACCACCTGCCAGTCGTCCACCGTGGCGGCGAAGTGGTGGGCGGTCTGGGCCAACCATCCGCCGTTGATCTGGCGCAGCTCGCGCGCCGAGGTGGCGGGCAGCGGGGCTTCGAGCAG
>CAZYKR010000025.1:6726-24888 GCA_964648005.1 uncultured Iamiaceae bacterium | reverse complement strand
TGCTCGAGGCGATGGGCGGACGCCCGGTGCTGCTGCAGCGCTTCCCCAACGGCGTCGGCAAGCAGAGCTTCTTCCAGAAGCGCATCCCCGACTCGGCGCCGGACTGGTTGCAGACCACCACGGTCGCCACGCCCAACGGGACCGAGTCGCGGGCGCTGGTCGTCGCCGACCTGGCCCACGTCGTGTGGGCGGTGAACCTGGCGAGCCTGGGCTTCCACGTCTGGCCCTACCTCGCCGAGGACCCGGCACACGTCGACGAGCTGCGGATCGATCTCGACCCGCAGCCCGGCGTGCGGTTCGCCCACGTGCGCGAGGCAGCCGCCGAGGTCCGGACGCTCCTCGACGAGCTGGGCATCGACGGGCGCGCCAAGACGACCGGGTCGCGTGGCATCCACGTGTACGTCGCCCTCGAGGCGCGCTGGGATGCGGTGGAGGTGCGCCAGGCCGCGGTGGCGTTGGCCCGCGAGCTCGAACGGCGCCGCCCCGACCTGCTCACCGCAGCGTGGTGGAAGGAGGAGCGCGGCACCCGGGTCTTCGTCGACTTCAACCAGAACGCGCCGCACAAGACCGTGTTCGGCGCGTGGTCGGCGCGGGCGCGCACCGGCGCCCAGGTGTCGTGCCCGTTCGCCTGGGACGACCTCGACGCCATCGATCCCGAGGCGTGCACGGTGGCCACCGTGCCCGAACGCCTCGCTGCCGTCGGCGACCCGTGGGCGGGCATGCGTGCTGCGCCGCAGACCATCGACGCCCTGCTGGGGTGGTTCTGGCGCGACATCGACGACGGGCTGATGGATGCCCCTTGGCCGCCGGTGTATCCGAAGATGCCGCTGGAGCCGCCCCGCGTGGCGCCGAGCCGGGCCGCCAAGCCCGACGACGCCTAGGACGACGTCTCGGACGACGCCAGCGACGTGACGGTCCGGCGGGCGCCGGCGAGCACCGGCGGGGCCAGCATCTCGATCAGGCGCCGCTCGCGCCCCGGATCGGTCGGCACGGCGAGCAGCGACAGGACCAGCCGCACGACTGCCTCGGCGGCGAGGTCGGCGTCGGCCCCGGGCCGGACGAGGGCGGCGACGAAGTCCATCACCAGCTCGTGCAGGACCTCCGCCTGCAAGGCGATGCGTCCGGTGGCGCCGGCGGCACCCTCGCTGAACCAGGCGGCCAGCAGCGGGCGGGCGCGCACCTGAGCCACGGCGGCGACCACCGCCTCGACCAGCAGGGACTCCGGCTCGTCGTCGCCGGCGAGCTCAGCGGCGACCGCTGCGGCCACCCGACGAGACTCGCGGGCCACGAACGCCCGGCGCAACGCATCGCGGTCGCCGACGTACCGGTAGACGGTGCCGCGGGCGCACCCCGCCTCGGCGGCCACCTCGGCGACGGTCAGGTCGATATCACCGCGGCGGGCCGCCACGACCCCGGCGGCGTCGAGCAGCCGGGTGTGGGCCACCTCGGGCGAGACCTCCCGGCCCCAGGTCACCGCGCCACCGGCGCCGTCATCGGCAGCGTCTCGAACCGGCGCACGAACGCACCCGGCGCGTACGCGGCGCGCTCGAGGTCGAGCTCGTAATCGCCGAAGCGCGCCAGCAGCTCCTCGAGGGCCACGCGTCCCTGCAGGCGGGCGGCGTGCGAGCCCAGGCAGTAGTGCGGACCGCTGGTGAAGGTGAGGATCTTGGCGATCGACCGGCGGATGTCGAGGGCGTCGGCGTCGGGACCGAACTCGCGCGGGTCACGGTTGGCGGCACCGTAGAGCAGGTGCACCCGGCTGCCGGCCGGGATCGTCGTGCCCTGCACCTCGACGGGGCGTGTGACGGCGCGCGACAGGCCCTGCACCGGTGAGGTGAGGCGCAGCAGCTCCTCGAGGGCGCCATCGATCAGGCTCGGGTCGTTGCGCAGCGCCCGGCGCTGGTCGGGATGGGCCGCCAGCAGCTCGGCCGCGCCGCCGAGCAGGCCCGTCGCCGTGTCGTTGCCGCCGGCGACCATCACGAACGCGTACCCGAGCACTGCCTCGGGCGAGACCTCGGTGTCGCCGAGCGACGCCTGCACCAGGGTGGAGATCATGTCGTCGCCCGGCTCGCGCCGGCGGCGCTCGAGCAGCTCGGTGAAGTAGGCGTAGAGGTCGGTGACGGCCTCGAGCGCGTCGGCGAGCACGTCGCCGCCGGCGTTGGCAGCGACGATGGCCGCCGTCCAGCGGTCGAAGCGGTCGCGATCCTCGGGCGGCACGCCGAGGTAGTGCGCCACCACGAAGCTGGGCAGCGGTCCGGCGAGGCCGGCGATGAGGTCGGTCTCGCCGGTGGCGGCCAGCTCCTCGGCCATCACGTCGAGCCGGGCGCGCACGAAGGCCCGCACCTCGGGTTCGAGCGGCGCCACCGCCCGGGGCGTGAACCCGCGCGACACGAGCCGGCGATAGGCCGTGTGCTCGGGCGGGTCCATCATCACGATCGTCGGTGCCAGGCCCAAGGCCTTGCGGTCGCCGCCGTCGAGCGAGAGGCCCTCGGCCGAGGAGAACGTCTCGGTGTCGCGGGCGGCGGCGAAGACGTCGGCGAAGCGGCTGAGCACGTAGAAGCCGCCGTCGGGATCGGCAGCTGCGGCGTGCGCCGTCGCCGGCACCTGCGCCCACGGCTGGAAGTGCACGGGCGCCTCGTCGCGCAGCCGGGCGTAGGTGGCGAAGGGCGCACGCATGTGCTCCGGCGCGAACGGGTCGAACACCAACGTCGTCATGTTGAACACTTTTGCAGAACTGTTCACTAGCTGCAAGTGGCCGTTCCGCCCCGCTCCGTGCGATTACCACCACCGAGAGCCACGGCCTAAGGTCCGTGCACCGGGCCGGGGGGCTCGGCCGAGCGAGACGGGGAAGGGGCGACCCGGGATGCGCAGAGGGGGATGGCGCGCGGCGTTGCTGGCCGCAGCAGCGCTGAGCGTGGCGGCAGGTGCGTGCACCACCTCGACCGAGGCCACGGTCGAGGGCGACGCCGCCGGCGGTGCCGCGACCTCGGGTCCGACGTCACAGCCGCCGGAGCACCTCGAGGCTGCGGTGCTCTCGAGCCGCGCCGAGGACGTCACCGGCGGCGACACGGTGGTGCAGGTGCGCCTGCCCGCCGGTCTGGCCCCCGACGCCGTCACCGTCACCGCCGACGCAACCGGCGAGGCCTTTCCGGTCGAGGTCGATCGCACCGGACGGCACGTCGCCCGGGTCAGCGGGCTGCCCGACGGACCGTCGACCATCACCGCCGCTGGGGGCGACGACGACCGCGCCACCGTCGAGGTGACCAACCACCCGACCACCGGCCCGCTCTTCTCCGGGCCGCACCTGCCCATGCCCGTGTGCAGCACCGATCTGTACGGCCTCGGCGAGCCCCTCGACGAGGACTGCTCGGCCACCACCTCGATCCGCTGGAAGTACCTGAGCACCGACGGGGAGCTCAAGCCGCTCGACGACCCGAGCACCCTGCCCGCCGACGTCGAGACCATCGGCGAGACCAAGATGCCCTTCATCGTCCGTCAGGAGACCGGGACCCTCAACCGGGGCATCTACTGGATCACCGTGCTCGATCCGATGCCGGACCCGACATCGCAGCAGTGGGATCCCTCGGCCTGGAACGGGCGGCTCATCTACGAGTTCGGCGGCGGATGCGGCACCTCGTACTCGCAGGGCTTCAAGATGCTGGGCGACCCGAGCACCGAGCTGCTCGAGCGCGGCTACGCCTTCGCCACCTCGACCCTCAACACCTTCCAGGTCGCCTGCAACGACGTGTTGTCGGCCGAGTCGGTGAGCATGGTCAAGGAACGCTTCGCCGAGGGCTACGACACGCCGGCGTTCACTATCGGTTCGGGCGGCTCCGGCGGCGCCATCCAGCAGTACCTCATCGCCCAGAACTACCCGGGGCTGCTCGACGCCATCTCGCCGGCGCTCCCCTTCCCCGACGCCATCAGCATCTCGGGCGGCGTGGTCGACTGCGCCCTGCTGGCCGACTACTACGCCACGCCGGATGGTGCCGCGCTCTCCGCCGAGCAGCGCACCGCCATCAACGGCCACCTGACCACCGACACCTGCGGCATGTGGGACGCCACGTTCGCGCCGATCGTGGACCCGTCGGGCCCGTGCACCATCCCGGGGCTCTCCGCCGCCGGCCCGCTGATCGGCGGACTGCCCGACGGCGGCTTCCCGCTCCTCCCGCGCGACGAGGTGTACGACGCCGAGACCAACCCCGACGGTCTGCGCTGCACGCTGCAGGACTCGAACGTGAACCTGATCGGCACGGACCCCGAGACCGGCTTCGCCCGACGTCCGTGGGACAACGTCGGCGTCGAGTACGGCTTGGGCGCGCTGCGTGACGGCGTGATCGACCTCGACACCTTCCTGGCGCTCAACGAGGGCATCGGCAGCTACGACATCGACGGCAACCACGTCGCCGAGCGGGCGGAGGCCGACGAGGACACCATCCGCACGGCGTACGCCACCGGCCGTGTCACCGACGGCAGCGGCGACCTGCGGCGCATCCCGATCATCTCGGTCAACGTCTGGACCGACGACCAGGGCGACATCCACGACCGCTTCCGGGCGTTCTCGATGCGCGAGCGCCTGCGCAACCCGGACGGCTCCAACCCGCCGAACCACATGATCTGGACGCGCGGCCTCCCCGACGGCTCGAACCTCGTCCAGAGCCTCTCCGGCTCGCTCGACGTCGGCTCCGAGGCGATCACCGTGCTCGACACCTGGCTGACGGCGCTCGACGCCGACACCTCCGGCGACCCGATCGAGGTCCGCCTCGAGCGCAGCCGCCCCGACGAGGCGATCGACAACTGCATCACCGCCGACGGCGAGCGGCTGTCGGGCCTCGGCATCTACGACGAGCCCGGGCCGTGCCGCGACCTGTACCCGCTGCACGGCGATCCCCGCACGGTGGCGGGCGCGCCGTTGGCCGACGACGTGCTCAAGTGCAGCCTGCAACCGGTGACCGCGGCGGTCGAGCAGGGTCGCTACGGCCAGGTCACCGAGGAGCAGGCGGCACGCCTCGACGCCATCTTCCCCGATGGCGTGTGCGACTTCAGCCAGCCCGGCGTGGGCCAGGTCCCGGTCGAGGGCACCTGGCTGCGCTACCCACGCTGATCATCCGGCCGGCCAGCGACGCACCCGACGCCGGTGCACCCGATCAGGTCGGCGGCACGGTGGCCGACGTGGTCGTCGTACCGGACGTGCCGGGGGTGCCCGAGGTGTCCTCCAACAGCTGCTGCGCCTCGGCGACCTTGGCGTTCGACTCGTCGATCAGCCGCTGGTACTCACCGAGGCCCTTGCCCCCGGCCAGCGCCTCGTCGGCCTGCTGCTTGAGGTCGGTCGCCTCGCCGAGGAGCTCCGCCACCCGGTCGAGGCCCTCGGCACCGGTCGGCGACCCGCCGTCGGTCTGCGGCTGCCCGGTCGGATCGCCCGAGTCCGGCCGCTCGAGGGTCTGCACCTCGGTGGCGCCGAACAGCTCCTCGAGCGCCTCCCGCAACGTGGGCTTCATGACGATCTCGGTGCCCCAGACCACGATGACCTGTTTGAGCTGGGCGAACTGGTCGGAGGTGACGTACATCGGCCGCACCCACAGCAACGAGTTGTTGACCGGCACCAGGACCATGTTGCCGAACGTCACGTTCGAGCCGCCTTGCCCCAGCAACGTGATCTGCTCCGAGATCGTCTCGTTGTTGTTGATCGACGAGTTCACGAGCGTGGGGCCGTCGAGGGAGAACGGGCTCGGCATCTGGTACACGACGATCTCGCCGTAGTGCTCCCCGTCGGTGCGCGCCACGGCGAACGCCGCCAGCTTCTGCGTCGACTCCGACCCGCCCGACACCGGTACGAACGGCCGGATGAGCACGAACTCGGGCTGATCCTCCCCCGGCAGGTTCATCAGCACGTAGTACGGCTCGATGGGTGTGTCCGAGACCACGGTCTGGCTGCCGCTGGCGTCCTTCTTGGGCGGCGCCGAGCCGGGATCGTTCGCCACCGACCACGCACCCGACTTCTGCAGGAACGCCGACGGATCCGAGATGTGGTACGTGGTGAGCAGCGACGTCTGGACCTTGAACAGGTCCTCGGGGAACCGCACGTGCGCCTGGAGCTCGGAGTGCATCTGGCTGCGCGGCCGGAACAGGTCGGGGAAGGCGGCGCCGTAGGTCGCCAGGATGGGGTCGTCCTCGTCCCAGATGTAGTAGTTGACGGTGCCGTCGTAGGCGTCGACGACCGCCTTGACCGAGTTGCGCACGTAGTTGAAGTCGGTGTTGAGGCCGGACCGCTCGGGCACGACGCGGCTCATGTTGGCGCCGGGGACGTCGGCGAGCGACTGCGCGTTCGGGTAGCGGTCGGTGACCGTGTAGCCGTCGACGATGAACTGGATGCGCCCGTTGACGAGCACCGGGTACGGGTCCGTGTCCCACACGAGGCCGTCGAGTGGGGCGAGCGACTGCACCCGGTTGGCGACGTCGCGGTGCATCAGCAGCTGCGAGTCGGGGCCCACGAAGCTCGACACGAACAGGTTCCAGTCGGCGAAGCGCAGCGCGAACAGCGCCTGGTTGAACGACGAGCCGATCGGGACGCCGCCGTCGCCTTCGTAGCGGTTCGGCACGACCGTCTGCTCCGTGCCGGCCTCGATGTAGCCGATCTCGTCGCGCGAGGCGCCGACGATGACGTAGTCGTCGGCCGTCGGCGCGATGTTGCCGTAGTACACGTACGGCTGGTCGAGCCGCCCCTCGAAGGCGTCGCTGTACTCGGTCGGGACGTTGGACACGACGAAGTCGGGGTCGCCGTCGCCAACCACGGCGTTGGCCGCCGCCAGGGCCACGCCGTACCCGTGGGTGTAGGCGATGTGGAGGTTCTCCCACGTCGGGTTGGGGATGCCGTTGCGGTCGAGGTCGCGCGTGCCGATCAACATCGCCGTCGAGGCGGACGTGTCCTCGTCGAGTCGCAGCGGGTAGCGGTCCACGTCGATGTCGGTGAAGGTGTAGCTCTGGTTCTGCCGTTGGAGCTTCTGGAACGAGCTGCGCACCTGCTCCGGGTCGAGCAGTCGGATGTTGCGCACCGTCTCGGGGTTGGCCTCCAGCGCGGCGCGCGTCTCTCCCACGTCGTCGGAGCCGTCGTAGTCGAACGGCGTGAGCTGGAGCTGGTCGTCGAGCACCAGGTCGTAGGACTGGCGCGTGGCGTCGATGTTCTCGGCGACGTACTCGGCTTCGCGCGTCGACTGGGACGGGTCGACAACCCACTTCTGCACCGCCGCCGGCAGGATCGAGCCGGCGGCGAGCTGCACGACGGCCCACAGCACGACCACCACCACCGGCAGGACCCAACCCCGCCGCCGGACGTTGACGAGCAGCAGGACCGCCGCCGTCAGGGCGATCAGGGCCAGCAGCCGCAGGGCGGGCTCATCGACATGGACGGCGGTGTACCCGGCGGCCTGGATGCCTGAACGGTTCGAGTACACGAGCAGGTACCGCTCGAGCAGGTACTGCACGCCCTTGACCAGCGCCAGCATGGCCAGCAGGAACGACAGGTGTGCCTTGACCTGCGGCGTGATGCGCTGGCTGGGCGCCTGGAGGCGGATGCCCCCGTTGAGGTAGTAGGCGCCCAGCGTGACCAGGGTCATGATCACGAGCGAGGCGAAGGCCCAGTCGGCCAGCACGACGTAGAACGGCAGGTCGAAGACGTAGAAGCCGATGTCGAGCCCGTAGGTGGCGTCGGTCTGACCGAACGGCCGCCCGTTGGCCCACAGCAGGTACTCGTTCCACCGGGCCGCCATCCCGGCGCCGGTGATCACCCCGAACCCGAGGGCGACGCCGATGCGGACCACCTGCGAGCGGCGCTCCACCAGGTCCTGGTAGCGAGCGAGGAACTCATCCTCGGGCGAGGCCGGCCGGAACACCGGCGCCAGCCGGTGCGCCACCGAGAGGTCCACCCACAACAGCACGGCGAACAGCAGTGTGAAGCCGAGCCCGAGCCCGACGCGGGCCCACACGATCGTGTCGAACGTCTCGACGAAACCGGTCGAGTCGAACCACATCCGGTCGGTCACGAAGGTCGCCACGCCGCGGACCGATGTCAGCAGCAGGAACCCCACGACGAGCGCCACGAACAGCACCACCCGCCCGCGCCCGGAGCGGCGGCGGTTGATCGGCAGGTCGGCAGGGGCGCGCATCGGATGGTCAGCCTACGAGACGGTCACTGCGTGGCCGCATCGCCGGCGAGCGCCACCTCGACATCGCCACCGATCGACCCCAGCGCCTCGAGCGCCTCGGTGACGTCGCTCACGGCGACGACCTGGAGCCCGTCGGCGTACTGCAACGCCTCCTCGTACTCGTCGTCGGGCACGAGGAAGACCTTGGATCCGTGGTCCTTGACCGTCTCGACCTTCTGGTGGATGCCGCCGATGGGCCCGATCGTGCCGTCGAGCCGGATCGTCCCGGTCGCCGCCACGTCGTTGCCGCCGGTGAGGCTCCCGGGCGTGAGCACGTCGATCGTGGCCAGCGTGAACGCCAGCCCGGCCGAGGGACCACCCACGTCGCCGGAGTCGATCGACACCTCGAACGGCAGGTCGAACTGGAGCTCGCGGGTGCCCGACGACACGCCGAGGAACGCCGTGGCGGCGTCGTCGGGATGGTGGCCGAGGGTGACCGGCACGGTGACCGGCTCCTCGTCCGGACCCTGGTCGATGGCCAGCGTCACCGTGTCACCGGGTTCGTGCGCCGCCAGCGCCGCCACCAGGTCCTCGGCCAACGCGACCGGCTGATCGTCCACGGCGACCACCGTGTCGCCCGGCTGCAGCACCCCGTCTGCAGGCGAGCCCTCGACCACGTCGAAGATGACGGCGCCCGTGCCGGTGGCCGCCACGTCGTAGCCCAGCTGCCGCAGGGCCACCACCTCTGCGGTCTGCTTGGAGCTGTCCATGAGCTGCAGGTTCCGCGCCCGGTTGTCCTCGTGGGTCTGATCGCCGAGCACCTCACGCTCCGGGAAGACGTCTCGTGCGGGATCGATCCAACCGATCAACGCGCTCCACGCCGTCGCTTCGCTGGAGGACACGGTCGTGTACCCGATCTCGCCGGAGTCGCGATAGGTCGGCCGACCCTCGACCTGCACGGCGTCCTGCGTCGGCCGGACCTGGCCGGGGGAGATCACGTAGTACGGCAGGCGCACGAAGTTCGCCGTGACGATGGCGACCAGGAGGAGCCCGACGATGCCGCCGAGGACATAGTTCCGCAGGCGCCGTTGCGACCGGGGTGGCTCCAACTCGACGCCTACAGGCGTCGAGAGGTCGGGGGCTACCATGCCGGGAACTGGTTCGTCGCTCACGTTCGCCTTTCGCACGGTGGTTCGACGGCGGCTCAGTGTATGGAGTTCCCACGGAAGGCGAGGCGCGTGGCACAGGGTTCGACGACACGGTGGGGCGCCGGGCGCGTCACGGTGCCCGACCCGAACCTCTTCCCGGCGCAGAGCGATGTCCGCCCGCGGCCCAAGTGGTTCATCCGGCTGCGCGGGTTCCTGACGTTGGCCCTGCTCGTCGTGGGCGGTGGTGTGGCGTTGGCCGCCACGGTGGCGATCCTGCTGGCGCTGATCGCCATCATCTCGATCGCCTTCCTCACCTGAGCACCGTGCCCGGCGACGACACCGTTGCTCGCCGCCGCGCCGCGGCGCTCGCCGGCCATCGGGGCGACGCCGCCTCGGCCAGGCGTGCCATGCACGACCAGGATGCGACGGTGCGCGCCGCCGCGCTCGGCGCGCTGGCACGCTGCGACGACCTGCACATCGGTGATCTCGAACGCGCCGCCGCCGATCCGCACGCCGTCGTGCGCCGCCGGGTCGCCGAGCTGATCGGCCATCACGGGCCACGACGGTCCGACAGCGCCGACGGCGCCGACGATGGGGCGGCCGACGACGCGCTCGACCGGGTGGTCGAGATCCTGTTGGCCGACACCGCCGCCACGGTGGTCGATGCCGCGGCGTGGGCTGCCGGTGAGCGATGGGGGCTCGACGACGACGGGGAGCCCACCGGCGCTCCCCCGGACGCGCTGGCGCGGCTCGTCGGCCACGCCCGCGCCCACGACGACGCCCTCGTGCGAGAGACGTGCATCGCCGCGCTCGGCGCCATGGGCGACCCGGCCGGCGAGTCCGCCGTCATCGAGGCGATGCGCGGCCCGGCCGTGCTGCGCCGGCGTGCGGTGCTGGCGCTGGCGGCGTTCGACGGGCCCGACGCTGCGGCAGCGCTGCGCGAGGCCCTGGGCGATCGCGACTGGCAGGTCCGTCAGGCCGCCGAGGACCTGCTCGACGCTCGGCCCCAGCCTTAGGCCCCGGCCGCACCCCAGGTGGGCGAGCGCTTCTCGACGAACGCCCGAGCGCCCTCCTGGGCGTCGGGCAGTTGGCTGGCCGCCGCCATCACCTCGACGGCGTAGGCGTAAGCGTCCCCCTCACCGAGGCCCATCTGGTGGTGGAACGCCGCCTTGCCGATGGCCCTGGCAGCCGGGCTCCCCCGCGTGGCGAGACGGGCCAGCTCGTCCACGGCGGCGTCGAGGTCCTCCGGGTCCACGACCCGGTTCACGAGTCCCCACGCCAGGGCGGTGTCGGCATCGATCGGATCGCCCAGGAGGCCGAGCTCGAGCGCCCGCTTGGGTCCGACCGCCCGGCCGACGGCGACCAGCGGGGTGGTGCAGAACCAACCGCCCTTGCCGCCGGGCAGCGCGAAGCGCGCCTCGGTGGAGGCCACGGCCAGATCGCAGCTGGCGACGAGCTGGCACCCTGCCGCCGTCGCCAATCCGTGCACCCGCGCCACCGAGACCTGCGGCATGGCCCGCAGCGTCTGCATCACCGCCGTGCAGCGGTCGAGCAGGGCGTGGATGTCCTCGAGCGTCGCCCCGGCCACCTCGGCCAGGTCGTGACCGGCGGAGAAGACGGGTCCCTCCCCCGCCACGACGACGGCGTCGGCGTCGGACGCCGCCACCTCGTCGAGCCCTGCGTGCAGTGCCTCGAGCAGCGCCAACGACAGGGCGTTGCGACGAGGGCCGCGCCGCAACGTCACCGTTGCGACGCGGCCCTCGCGCTCGATCGAGATCATCCGGCTCAGGGCAGGAATTCCACGGTCTTGCCCTCGAAGTCGATGACCTCGCCCTCCGGCGAGAAGTACTCGCCGTTGAACTTGGCGATGTACAGCGACTCCAGCGGGAACGGATCGTCCGGCCCGGTGGTCTTGACGACGGCGCCGGGCAGCGCCATGTCCGTGGTGAAGTCGAGGGCGTACGCCGTCTCCATCACCGACTGGCGGGTCAGCTCGGGCGCCTGCTCGAGTGTGCGGGCCAACAGGTCGCCGACGAACCAGCCGTACTGGACCGTCGAGTTGGTCAGGTCCTCGGGGCTCAGGCCGTACAGGGCGCCCTTCTCGTTGAACTCCTTGATGCCTTCGGTCTCCTGCGACGTCGGATCGAGCGGGTTCACGAGGTAGGCGACGGTCAGGGTGTCGGCGAAGGCGCCGGGACCACCGATGTCGATGAGCGTCTTGATGGCGCAGGTGACCGACACGTAGGTGATCGGGTTCCAGCTGGCGTTGGTCTCGACCGCCTTGAGGGCGTTCGGGCAGGCCAGCGCCGTGGCGGCGACGAGCAGCGCATCGGAGTTGGTGGCCCCGAGCGAGGTCATCTGGGCCGTCACGTCGGACTCACCGGCGTTGTAGGTGGCCTCCTCGACGACGGTGATGTCGGTGCCCTCGATCGCCTTCTTGAAGGCGTTGGCGTAGCCGTTCCCGAAGTCGTCGTTCTGGGCGATGATCGTCACCGTGGCGTCGGGCTTGTTGTCCTTGAGGTACTGGGCGAACACGGCCGCCTCCGTGGCGTAGCTCGGCAGCGAGCCGATCGTCCACGGGTACTCGTCGGTCTCGCCCCACTCGACGGCGCCCGTGGCGACGAACAGGTTCGGGATGCAGCCCTCGTTCAGGTCGTCGCGGATGGCGAGGTTGTTGGCAGTGCCCAGCACGTTGAAGAAGCCGAACACCTCCTCGTCGACGAGCTCGCCGACGATGCGCTTGGTCTCGTTCGGGTCGTACTTGTCGTCCTTGTCGAGGCCGACGATCTCGATCTTGTGGTCCTTGACGCCGTTCTTCTCGGCGTTGATGTAGTCGAAGTACGCCTGGTACCCCTTGCGGATCGGGGCGAACGCCGTGCCGTACACGCCCGACGTCGGACCCGACGTGCCGAAGGTGATGGTGTCTTCGGTGACGCCGGTCGTCGGCTGGTAGTCGGTGCAGTTGGCCGTGTCGATGGCGAAGGCGGCCTCGCCCGACGGCGTCGTGCCCCCGGTCGTACCGCCGCTGCCGCCACCCGAGCTGGTGTTGTCGCTGCGACCGCCGCTGCAGGCGACGGCTCCCAACGCCACCACAGCGCCGAGCGCGGCGATGCCGAACTTCTTGGTGCTTTGCATGAACGCACTTCCTCCCAGGTCGTGTCAGTGAGACGGTACTGAGTCGTTCGGCCCAGGGCCAGGCACGTCGGGCGCGCGCCGCTGGCGCAGCGCCCATCCCTTGATCCGGCGCACCAGCCCCATGATCCCGTCGGGCGCCACCGCCATCAGCAGGATCAACACCGCAGCGAACAGCACCGGGCCGAGCGCCGAGCCCTCGACGTCGAGCAGCGGGATGTCCTTCGGGAGCCATTCGGGGATGTACACCACCAGCACCGCACCGATCACCGGGCCCCAGGTGGTCGCCACACCCCCCAGCACGACCATGACCAGGATGAGGATCGACAGCTCGATGGTGAACGAGTTGGCCGACACGTAGTTGGTGTTGAACACCAGCAGCCCGCCGCCGAGGCCGGCCAGCGCGGCACTGATGCCGAACACCAGCACCTTGTAGGCGGACAACCGCACGCCCATGACCTCGGCGGCGATCTCGTTGTCGCGGATGGCCACCATCGCCCGGCCGGGCCGGGTGCGCACCACGTTGCGCACGAGCACGAAGCACACGACGACGAACGCCAGCACCACGTAGTACTGCCACTGGTCGTTGGCCAGACCGGTGCCCTCGGGCGCCTCGAACTTGGACACCCGCATGCCCTGGGTGCCGCCGGTGACGTCGCTGAAGCGCTGCAGGATCTGCGGGAAGAGCGCGGCGAGGCCCAGGGTGACCAACGCCAGGTACATGCCGCGGATGCGCAGCGCCGGGATGCCGATGGCCATGCCGACGACGAAGCTGAGCGCCACGCCCACGGCGAGCGCCGGGAAGTGGCCCCACTCGTACTCGCCGACCAGGATGGCCACCGAGTAGGCGCCGATGCCGTAGAAGGCCCCGTGGCCCACCGAGATCTGGCCCGTGTAGCCGGTCAGCATGTTGAGGCCCATGGCGGCGAGGACGAGGGTCATCACCCGGATGAACGTGCCCACCTGCGACGCCTTGTAGAACGTCGGCAGCCAATAGAGCAGGTACGCCAACGCCAGCAGCGCCACCACCTTGGCCATGGTCGTGGCCGTCGACGGACGGGGCAGCGCCGGCGCCGTCATACCCGCACCACCTGGCGCTTGCCGAACAGGCCTTGGGGCCGCACGAGCAGGACGATCAGGATCAACAGGAACGCCGGCAACAGCTTGAGGTCATTGCCGATGAACGGGATGTAGTGCGCCGACAGCTCGGTGACGACCCCGACGATCAGCCCGCCGACGACGGCGCCGCCCGGCGAGTCGAAGCCGCCGAGGGTGGCGGCGGCGAAGGCGTAGATCAGCGGGACGAGCATCAGCGTGTTGGTGAGCCCGACGTAGGCCGCCAAGCCTCCGGCGAGGGCGCCGAAGGCCGCAGCCATCCCCCAGCCGATCATCAGCATCCGTCCGACCGGCACACCGGCCAGGGCGCTCGACTCCTCGTTGGAGGCCACGGCGCGCATGGCCAGGCCGAGGCGGGTGCGCTGGAAGATCAGCCACAGCACCACGACCTCGAGGCCGAGGATGACGAGGGTGCCGAGCACCCGGTGGGTGATGCTGGCCCCGAACAGCTCGATCGAGCCCTCCCCGAAGGCGACCGGGAAGACCTTGGCGTCCGTGCCCCAGATGATCGGCGCCAGGCTCGACAGCGCCAGGAACAGCCCGATCGTGACCATCACGACGGGCAACGGGTTGCCGTGGGCGCGTTTGGTGACGGGGGCGATGATGGCGAGCTGGATCACGGCACCCAACACGAAGCCGAACGCCATCCCGACCAGCACCGCCAGCGGGAACGGCAGGCCGGCATCCCAGGCCATCCAGATGACGAACGTGCAGAACATCGCCATCTCGCCCTGGGCGAAGTTCAACAGGCCCGTCGCCCGGTAGATGATCACCAGCGCCACGGCGAGCGTGGCGTAGATCGCCCCCTGGCCGAGGCCGAGGAAGAGGAACTGCAGGAACTCGCTCACGCCGTCATCCCCATCAGAACCCCAGGTACGCCTTGCGGATCGCTTCGTCGGTCATCAGCTCTTCGGCGGTACCCGAGGCCACGAGCTCGCCCACCTCGAGGACGTAGCCCCGATGCGCGATCGCCAGCGCCAGGTTGGCGTTCTGCTCCACGACGAGCACGGCCGTGCCGGTCTCGGCGTTGACGGTCGCCAACTGGGCGAAGAGCTCCTTGGTCACCAGCGGCGCCAGGCCGAGCGACGGCTCGTCGAGCAGCAGCAGCGTCGGGCGGGCCATCAGCGCCCGGGCGATGGCGAGCATCTGCTGCTCGCCGCCGCTCATCGATCCCGCCGGCTGCGTCGCCCGCTCCCCCAGCCGCGGGAAGACGTCGAACCACCGGGCGATGTCGGCGTCGACCTCGCCGTCGCGACGGCAGTACGCGCCGATGCGCAGGTTCTCCTCGACCGTGAGGTCGGTGATGGTCCCGCGCCCCTGCGGGACGTGGGCGATCCCGGCCGCCACCAGCTGGTCCGGGCGCCGGCCCCTGATCGGCTGGCCGGCGAACACGACCGAACCTCGGCAGCCGATCATGCCGCTGATCGCCCGCAGCGTCGTCGTCTTGCCGGCGCCGTTGGCGCCGAGGATGACCACGATCTCGCCGGCGCCCACGCTGAAGTGGACGTTGCGCAGCACCTCGACCGGCCCGTAACCCGCTTCGAGGTTCGCCACCTCCAGCAGTGCGCCGGTCACTCGCCACCGCCCAGGTAGGCCTCGATCACCCGAGGATCGGCCTGCACCTCGGTCGGCGTGCCCTCGGCGATCTTGCGACCGAACTCCATGACGACGACCTGCTCGGAGATGCGCATGACCATGGCCATGTGGTGCTCGACGAGCAGCACCGTCAGGTCGAAGGCGTCGCGCAGGCGCAGGACCTCGTCGGCCAGGTCGTCCACCTCGCCGTGGGTGAGGCCGCTCGCTGGCTCGTCGAGCATCAACAGCTTGGGTCGGCCCACCAGGGCACGCGCCAGCTCGATGCGCTTCATCGTGCCGTAGGGCAGGCCGGCGCAGGGGCGTCGAGCCAGCGGCGCCAACCCGAGCTGGTCGAGGATCTCCAGCGCGTCTGCGCGCAGCTGCCGCTCGCGCCCGCGGGTCGGGAACCACAACGACGACGCGGCGAACCCGCCGCTCGTGCGGGCATGGGCGCCGGTCATCACGTTCTCGAGCACGGTGAGCCCGGGGAACAGCGCCAGGTTCTGGAAGGTCCGGGCCACGCCGACCGAGGCGATGGCGTGACCGGGCACGGCGAGCAGGTCCTTGCCGTCGAAGCGCAGGCTGCCCGCCGTCGGCTCGTAGATGCGGCTGACGATGTTGAACAGGGTCGTCTTGCCGGCGCCGTTGGGGCCGATGAGCGCACAGACCTGGCCTTCGGGAACGGCAAAGGACAGCTCGTCCAGCGCCACGATGCCGCCGAACGTGACGCTGATGTCCTCGACCTCCAGGAGCGGCACGGGCATCAGTGTGGCATCCGGCCACCCCACCTGCCGGTGACCCGGGCGTCAGGTGCCGGTCAGGACCGACTGGGACCCTCAATCCATGAACATGACGCGCAGGGAGTCGAACTCCTCCACGCAGTGCCCGGCACCGAGCACGACGCACTCGAGCGGCGCGTGCACCAGGTGGACGGGGATGTCGGTCTCGATGGCGATGCGCCGGTCCAGGCCACGCAGCATCCCTCCACCGCCGGTCAGGTAGATGCCCTGACCGATCAGGTCCTGGGCCAGCTCCGGCGGCGCCTGACCGAGGCAGGCGATCACGGCGTCGACCATCGCCGACACCGGCTCGTCGATGGCGTCGCGCACCTCCTCGGCCGACAGCACGACGGTCTTGGGCAGGCCCGACATCAGCTCGCGACCGCGCACCTCGGCGGCGTACTCGTCGTCGGTCTCCCAGGCGGAGCCGATCGTCACCTTGATCTCCTCGGCCGTGCGCTCGCCGATGGCGATGCCGTACTCGCGACGGATGTAGGTCTGGACGTGGGCGTCGATGTCGAACGACCCGACGCGCACCGCCTCGAGGGCGACGATGCCGCCGAGCGAGATCAGCGCCACCTCGGATGTGCCGCCGCCGATGTCGACGACCATGTTGCCGAGCGGCTCGTTGATCGGCAGGCCGGCGCCGATGGCCGCCGCCATCGGCTGCTCGATGAGGTAGGCCTCGGCGGCACCGGCGCGCTTGGCGGCCTCGGTCACGGCGCGCCGCTCGACGGCGGTGATCGCCGACGGGACGCAGATCACGACGCGCGGGCGATTCCAACGGTTGACCCCGACCCGTTGCAGCAGCAGGCGGATCATGCGCTGGGTGATCTCGAAGTCGGTGATGGCGCCCTTGCGCAGCGGGCGGACGGCCACGATGTAGCTCGGCGTGCGACCGATCATCTGCCAGGCCTCGTGCCCCATGGCCAGCACCTCTTGGGTGCGGCTGTTGAGCGCGATCACCGAGGGCTCGTTGAGCACGATGCCCTCGCCCCGCGCGTACACGAGCGTGTTCGCCGTGCCCAGGTCGATCGCCAGGTCGCGGGCCAGGGCTCAGAACTCCCCGTCGACGTCCACGAGTCGCTCCGCCTCGTAGGCCGAACCCCCGCGCGGGACGACGTCGTCGCCCCGGAACTGCCGAGCGGTGCGCAACTTGTCGGCCAGGCCCGCCGGCCTCGTGGTCGGCACGATCGGGCGCAGCTTCGTCGGCCGCTTGACCTCGGGCATCTCGGCCTCCGGGTCTCGGGCCAGGGCCGCCATCTCCCGCTGGAACTGGTCGATGCTCGACATGAACGTGGTCGGCTTGCGCTGGCGGAGCCACACGACGAGCGAACCCACGACCGAGCCGACGACGACGATGAGCAGGAAGGCCACGTTGCCCATCAGGCCGCACCTTCCACGGGAGCCGAACCCACATGGGCGGGGTCGACGAGGTGCTGGGCCTCGAGGCCCCAGCTGGCACCGTCGGCCCACGTCTCGCGCTTCCAGATCGGGACCGACGCCTTCAGCGCGTCGATACCGAAGCGGGCCGCCTCGAACGCTTCGGGACGGTGCGGCGCCGAGACCGCCACGACGACGGCGACCTCGCCGACGGCGAGCACACCCGTGCGGTGCAGCAGGGCCACACGCCCGACGGACGACCAGCGCTGTCGCACCTCGGTGGCGACGGCGTCGAGCCGCTCGATCGCCGCGGTCTCGTAGGCCTCGTACTCGAGCGCCTCGACCCCGGGGCGTCCCGGCGCGTGGTCGCGGGCCGTGCCGGTGAACACGACGACGGCGCCGTACTCGGGCCGCACCACCCAATCGTGCACAGCTCCGACGGGGAGCGGCGCATCGCTGAGCGCGATCCATCGATCCCCCGACTCGGGAGCGGCCAGCAACATGGCGCCATCGTATTGCCGGGGCTGCCAGGACGACGAACTGCAGGCACCCGCGGCCGACGACCCGCCGGCGGTCACTAACCTGGCCCGCCGTGCCGGAGGACCCCGACGACGACGTCAACCCACCTCCGGGCGACCGCACATGGCGGCATCCATCCGAGCTCGGCGCAGAACGGCTCGGTGCCGAGCCTCGCTTCGTCGCCCGCCCCATCCAGCGCACGCCGCCGAAGATCTGGCTGGCAACGGCCATCGGTGCCCTGGTCGGTGCGGCGGCGACGCTGTCGGTCATCCTGCTGTCGGGCGGGTTCCGCATCGTCGAGCGGGAGCCGACGGGCGTCGAGCGCCTGCACGTCGACCTCGAGGCCAACCCCGATGCGCCCATCGCCAT
>CAZYKR010000025.1:0-6716 GCA_964648005.1 uncultured Iamiaceae bacterium | reverse complement strand
CGCCATCGCCGAGAAGGTCCTGCCCGCCATCGCCGAGGTCGAGGCCGACGGCATCGGGACGTCCGCGGTCGGCACCGCGGTCGTGTTCAACAGCAACGGCTACCTCATCACGACGGCGGACCTCGTCGACGGCGCCACGTCCACGACGGTGCGCTTCGCCGACGGCGAGGCCCTGCCCGCCGAGGTGGTCGGCTCCGACCTCGAGAGCGACGTGGCGGTACTGCGGGTCGACCGCACCGAATTGCCGGTCGTGGTGCTGCGCGGGAGCACGGCGCTGCAGCTCGGCGAGCCGGTGTTGGCGATCGACTCCACGCTCGGCGGGGTGGCGGCGCCCAAGATCCCACCGCAGGGCCTGATCAACGGCCTCGATCAGCGGGTCGAGTCGGAGAACCCGGCCAAGACCCTGTACGGCCTCATCCAGACCAACCTGCAGCTCACCTCCGCCGGCACCGGCGCACCGCTCGTCGACGCCAACGGCGCTGTGATCGGCATCGTGACCAGCCGGGGCTACGCCGTGGGCCCGAGCGCCGGCGCGGCGCCGCCCGACACGGCCGACACTCCCGGGACGACGCAGCCCCTCCTGCAGGCCCGGTACGCCACGCCGATCGACTTCGCCCGCGACGTCGCCGATGCACTGATCCGCGACGGCCGCTACGAGCGAGCGTCGTTGGGGCTGACCGAGGGGGCCGGCCTGACCGCCGACGAGGCCGCCCGGTGGGAGGTGGCAGGCGGCGTGCGCGTCACCCGCCTGCGCGACGGCGGTCCGGCGGCCACGGCCGGCATCTCAGCCGGCGACGTCATCGTCCGACTCGAGGACGAACCGATCCTGAACTGGGACTCGCTCATCGTGGCGTTGCGCCGCTACCAACCGAGCGAGAGCGTCACCGTGTGGTACTACCGCTCCGGCGAGGTCGAGCTGCAACCCGCGATCGTGCGGCTCGACGCGCGCTGAGGCGCCAGCGCACGATGCCGGCGCCCACGGCCAGGGCCGCCGTGCCCGCCACGGCGCCGAGCGCCAGCTCCTGACGGCGGCGGGCGTCGAGCCGTCCCAGCGGTCCGACCGGGCACGCCAGCACGAAGGCCTCCTCGTTGGTGTGCCGCGGCGACCACCCGAGGCCGCGCAGCCGGTCGTTGGCCACGACCCACGAGGCTCGTCGGTAGGCGGTCAGCGCCGCCGGCGCGGCACGCGGGCGCAACCGCCGCTGCCAGCGGTCCAGCCGAGCTGCGGTCGCCGGCGCCACCGTGACCCGCGCCCGGGGCCCGACCAGGGCCCGGATGCGCTCGGCGCGCGACCAGCCGTCGGGTGCCACGTTCCACGCCCCCCGTCCCGACGCCCGGACGACGGCGGCCGCCGCCGCGGCCACGTCGTCCACGTGGACGTACTGCACCGGCGGCTCCAGGTCGCGGGCGTAGCGCTCGCGCCCCGACCACGGCGAGGCGGCGAGCCAGCGCGCCCGCTCACCGCTGACCACCAGGGCCGGGCGCAGCACGGACACCGCCACCTCCGGATGCGCCTCGGCGAAGGCAAAGGCCGCGTCCTCGAGCGCCACGAAGCGCGCCACGGGAACGAAGGTGCGGTCGGCGCGTCGGGGTGCGTCCTCGGCCAGCGGTACGGCGTTGTCGGCTTCGGCCCCGTACACCATGGCGCTGGACACGACGACGACCGCCTCGACCGACGGCGCGCGATCGAGGAGCGCCGTCAGCCCGGCGGCATCCGCCACGACGCCCGTGCCGGTGGGCTCACGCGCCGGCGCCGACGAGTTGGCAGGGCCGACCCACACCACCCGACGCACCTCGTCGGGCACAGGCTGACCGGGCGCCACCAGCACGCCGTCGGTGGCGGCGACGAGGCGCGGCGCCAGCACCCGATCGGCGCCGACGACGGCGATGGCGGTGGAACGGGAGTCGGCCACGGATGCCATCTTGCCCGAGGCGGCCGCGGGAGGATCACCCACGCCAGCCGCCTACCATGCCGGTGTGGCTGATCCTGACGACCGCGATCCCTTCGGCGACCTCCCGCCCCTGTTCGGCGACCTGGCCCGCATGATGCAGCGCCAGGGCCCGATGAGCTGGGATCTGGCCAAGCAGTTCGCTGCCGGCGTGGCGGCCGACGGTGCCTCGGAGCCGAACGTCGACCCCACCCAGCGCTTCGAGATCGAGCAGCTGGCCCGGGTGGCGGAGCTGCAGGTGGCGAGCCGCACCGGGCTCGTCGTCGGCCACAGCGGCGCCGGGGTGCAGGTCGTCCCGGTGAACCGGGCGCAGTGGTCGGCCCGCACACTCGACGACTACCGGCCCCTGTTCGAGGCGTGGCTGTCGGCGATGACCGTCGAGCCCGACCTCGACGAGACCGATCCAGACGACCCGATGGCGTGGATGGCGCCGCTGATGAAGCTGCTCGGTCCCTCGCTGCTACCGATGACGGCGGGGTCGATGGTCGGGCACCTGGCGCAGCGGGCGGTCGGTCAGTACGAGCTCCCGATCCCGCGAGCGGGCCGCAGCGACGAGGTGGTCATCGTGCTGGCGAACCTCGACGCCTTCGGCGACGACTGGAGCCTGCCGCGCGACGACCTGCGCCTGTGGGTGTGCCTGCGCGACATCTGCCATCACGCCGTGCTGAGCGTGCCCCACGTGGCGGCGACGTTCGACAACCTGCTGCGCGAGTGGCTGGCGCACTTCGATGACACCGCCGGCGGCGGGCTCGACGGGCTCCTCGGCGGCTTCGATCCGACCGACCCGTCTTCGATGGGGAACCTCCAGGCCATGCTGGGCGACCCCGAGGTGCTGCTCGGCGCCGTGATCTCCGAGCGCCAGCAGGCCCTGCGCCCGCGGATCGAGGCGCTCGTCGCCGGCATCGTCGGCTACGTCGACTGGGTCATGGACGAGATCGGCGGCACGCTGATCGGCTCCTACGGCCAGGTGACCGAGGCCATGCGCCGCCGTCGTGTCGAGGCCAGCGGCGCCGACCGGCTCGTCGAGCGGATCTTCGGGCTGGAGCTGGGCCAGGCGCAGTACGACCGGGCCGAGGCCTTCGCGGCCGGCGTCGTCGAGCGCGCCGGCGCCGAAGGCCTGCACCGGCTGTGGGAGTCCGAGCGGACGCTGCCGACCCCGGCCGAGATCGACGCGCCGGGCCTGTGGCTGGCGCGCATCGACCTGCCCGACGAGTAGGCCCGCCCCGCCTCGGGCTGCGACGCGGCGCTGCGCGTCAGCGGTGCGGACCGGTGTCGTCGAAGCCAGGCAGCCGGGGCTGCGCCGCGCCGTCGCCGCCCTCCGGCCCGGGCGGCGCCTGCCCCCACTGCGGTTCGGCCGTCTGCCAGCCGACCCCCGGGCGGGTCGGCTCCGGCACCGCCGCGGGGACTTCGGCCGGTGGGGCGTCGAGGACCTCCGGAGGTGGCGCCTCCACCACCGTGGCCTCGCCCAGGTCGGGCCCGACGATCGGCACCGGGTCGGCCAGGATGGCTCCGGGCTCGACCGGATGCAGGGGTGGCGTCAACGCCCGGCCGTCCGGCGAGAACAGCCCGGCATCGGGCGCCTCGACCAAGGCGCTCGGCACCGGCACATCCGGCTCACCGAGCAGGCCGGGGCCGCGCAGCGCGTCGTCGAGGGCGACCGTCGCGTCGTCGGGACCCGCGGGTGGGCGCGCCGGCGGCGTGCTCGGCGCCTCGTCGGACCAGACCGTCGTGGTGTCGAAGCCGCCGCCGTTGGCAACGCCGGAGACCCCCGACGACCCGCCCCGCCGGCGCTCGCGCAGAACGTCCAGCAGGCGACGCCAGTGCGGGTCGCGTTGCGGCAGCTCGTCACGGCGGCCCTGCAGCACGTCCTGCACCCGGCGGAACTGCACGACATACGCGACCAACCCGTAGCCGACGACGAGGGCGATGAAGAGATAGCCGTAGTCCAACAAGATGGGCAACGCCACGGGGAACAGAGCGCCGACCACCCACACCAGCTGGAAGCGGGCTTCGAACTTGGCGAACGACCGCCCGCGGTTGGCGTCGGGCGCGTCGCGCTGCACGAGCGCGTCGAAGCCCTGCTTGGCGATGCTCGACGTCATGCCGATGGCGAACGAGATCAGCGCCGCCGACGCCAGGTCGTCGAGCACGATGCTGGCGACGGCAGCGAGCACGGTGGCGCCCATGGCCACCATCACCATCTGCTCCTCCACGAGCTTGCGCCGCAGCTGCGGGGCCAGGCCGGCACCGCTGAGGAAGCCCGCTTGCGCCGTCAGCGCCACCACCAGGTACCACCACAGCGGCGTCTCGACATCGCTGCGGAACGAGAAGGCGATCAGGAAGGTCAAGAACCCGACGGTGAAGCGCACGACGGCCATCGCCGAGAGGGCATGGCGGATACCTGCACCGCGCAGCTCCTCCTTCTCCGCCGCCCCCAGCGGCTCGGGCGCCACCCGCACATCGGGCAGGGCGAACGCCTGCACCGCGGCGGCGACGAAGACGACGCCCGCCAGCACCAGGACCACCGACGGCCCGGCGTCGCCGAACAGCTTGGAGGCCGCCAGGCCCGGGCCGCCCGCCACCACCGCCGCCAGCGCGCCGAGCAGGCTGAGCTTCGAGTTGGCCTCGACCAGCTCCTCGTCGTTGCGCACCGTCGTCGGCAGGAGCGCGCTCTTGGAGATGAGGTGCACCTTGGAGAACACCAGCATCAAGAAGGCCTCGATGTAGAGCCAGAAGGTCGTGTAATCGCGCACCAGCAGGAAGGCGATCAGCGCCCGAGCCAACGCCGAGGCGAAGATCACCCAGCGGCGCCCGCCGGCCGCCCGGTCGATCAGCGGCCCGATGAAGGGGCTGGCGATGGCGAACGGCGCCAACGTCAGCATCAGGTACAGCAGGACGTCGGTGCGCGGCGCGTTCGGGTCGCTGTTGAAGAACACCGTGGTCGCCAGGCCGATGGTGAACAAGGCGTCGCCGGCCACCGACAGCAGATGCGTGCGCGCCAGGCGGCTGAAGGCGCTGATGGGGCCCCGGCGCCCGAGGTCGCGAGCCGCGATGCGCGGCTCGACCGCCTTGATGGGACGGCCCGACGACGGTGGTCGGCGGCGTGGTGGCGCGACGGCACCCTGCACCGCCGTCGGATCCAGCTGCCCGGGCGGCACCTGGCCCGCTTCGCCCGGGTCGTTCGGCCTCACCACCCGGTCAAGGTTAGGGGTCAGCTTCGGGGAAGCTCGTACTTGTAGCCGAGCCCCCGGATGGTGACGATCCGCTCCGGGTTCGACGGGTCGCGCTCGATCTTGGCGCGCAGCCGCTTCACGTGGACGTCGAGCGTCTTGGTGTCGCCGACGTAGTCGTAGCCCCACACCCGGTGGATCAGCTGGTCGCGGGTGAGGACCCGACCGGCGTGCTCGAGCAGCAGGGCCAGCAGCTCGAACTCCTTGAGGGGGAGGCGGACGTCGGCGCCCGCCACGCTGACCTCGTGCCGGGCGTGGTCCAGCCGCACGTCGCCCACCGTGAGGATCTCGTCGTCGAGGTCGTCGACCAGTACCTCGCCCTCCGCCGCTGGCAGCGACCGGCCGCGCAGCACGGCGCGCATGCGTGCCACCAGCTCACGCAGGCGGAACGGCTTGGTCACGTAGTCGTCGGCGCCGACCTCGAGGCCCACGACGGTGTCGACCTCGGAGCTCTTCGCCGTGAGCATGATGATCGGCACGTTGGATCGGCTGCGGATCTCCCGGCACACGTCGAGGCCCGACACCTTGGGCAGCATCAGGTCCAGCAGCACGAGGTCGGCACCGTCGCGGCTGAAGGCGTCGATCGCCTCGGCGCCGTCGCGGGCCACCGTCAGGTCGAAGCCCTCCTTGGCGAGCCGGGCGGTGAGCGCCTCGACGAAGGACTCCTCGTCCTCGACGAGCAGCACGCGGGTCGTCGCCGCCATCGGCGCCGTCATGACGCAACCTCCAGGGGATCGATCACACCCGGTGCGAGCACGCCGGGCAGGCGAAGCGAGAACGTGGTGCCCTCGCCGAGCCGGGACTCCACCTCGACGTCGCCGCCGTGGTTGGCCACGACATGGCGGACGATCGACAGACCAAGGCCGGTGCCTCCGGTCTGTCGGCTGCGCGCCGTGTCCACGCGGTAGAAGCGCTCGAAGACCCGCTCGAGGTCCTTGCCGGGGATGCCGATGCCGTGGTCGCGCACGGCGATGACGGCCAGGTCGTTCTCGACGAGCGCCCGCACATCGACGACGGACCCGGGGTCCGAGTACTTGAGGGCGTTGTCGAGCAGGTTGGCGATCGCCGAGGCGAGCTGCCGCCGGTCGGCCTCGATCTGCATGCCGAGCGGCACCCGCACCTGCACGCTGCTGTTGCGCTGCTCGGCCGCCTGCTCGACACGAGCGACGGCATCGGCCACGACCGCCGCCACGTCGACCGGCTCGAGCTCGAGCACGGCCTCGCCCTCGATGCGCGACAGCTCGAGCAGGTCCTCGATGGTGCGCGCCAGCCGATCGATCTCGTCGACGAAGCGGGCCTGCAGCCGCGCCACGACCTCGGGATCGTCCTCGTCCTCGATGGCCTCCGACAGCAGGCTGAGGGCCCCGACCGGCGTCTTGAGCTCATGGCTCACGTTGGCGACGAAGTCGCGGCGCATGAGGTCGACGCGCTGGCGTTCGGTCTCGTCGCCGACGCGCACCAGCGCACCGTCGAGGACATCACCGGCGAAGAGCGGCGTGGCCGTGACCACCAGGTGGCGACGCGGCGGGCCGTAGAG
>CAZYKR010000024.1:14060-24921 GCA_964648005.1 uncultured Iamiaceae bacterium | reverse complement strand
ATCGGTGGCTCGGGATCAGCCTTGCTCATCGAAAGGCCGATCGACCCCCATTAGGCCTAAAGGCCTATCTTCGGTAGGTCGATAGGACTAGGCGATGGGGAACCGCACGACGAACCGCACGCACGGCCGGTCGGCCGGCGCCGCGACGGACACGAGGGAGGCGGCGGTGATGAGCGACATCCTCGGCACCGAGCTCGATCTCGTGTTGCGGCGACTCCCCCGCGATTACGCCGTGGCGTCGCAGGCGACCAGCCGGTTGGTGGTCGGACGACCGGGGGCCTTCGTCCTGTGCCCCAACCATCAGGTGGTTCCCGGGGCGCTCGAGGCCATGGCGTTGCGCATCGCCCGCCTGGCCGACTCGACGCGCGTCGTGCTCGCCGACCATCTGAGCTGGGTGCCCTTCATCGACGCCGTCGTCGTCACACCGGTGGGCGACCGCCACCGCGGACCGGTGACCATGGCGCCGCTGGACCTCGTGGGCGAACTGCTCACCTCCGGACCCGACACGGTCGCCGCCCCGGCGCTGGACGCGGTCCGGCGGCTGCTGCGCGAGAACCGCCTCGGCGTCTGGCGTGCCGGCATCGGCGAGACCGATGGCAGGATTGACCTGTGCGAGCCGATGCCGACGAACCAACCCAGCGATCCGCCCCGCCACCCGACCTCCCCGGCCTGATCCCGCCGCTCGCCGTCGACGCTGCCGCCGTACCACCGGTGCGGGTGGCGTCGACCGACGGCATCACCGTGGCGCTGCACGACCTCGGTGGCGACGGTCCTGCGCTGCTGCTGTGCCACGCCACCGGCTTCTGCGCCGGCGTGTGGGAGCCGGTCATGGCGCACCTGCCCCACTGGCACGGCTGGGGGCCCGATCTGCGGGGCCACGGCGACGCCGACGCACCGACCGACCACGACTACCGCTGGAGCGGGTTCGCCCAAGACGTGCTGGCGATCGTGGACCACCTCGTCGAGGCCGGCGATGCCGCACGGCCGCTCGTCGCCGCAGGCCACTCCAAGGGCGGGGCGGCGCTGCTGCTCGCCGAGCTGGCCCGGCCCGGCACGTTTGCGGCGCTGTGGTGCTACGAGCCCGTCGTGTTCCCGCCCGCCGGTGCCGGCACCGGCGCCAACCCGCTGGCCGAGGGCGCCCTGCGCCGACGCGCTGGCTTCCCGTCGGCCTCTGCCGCCTACGCCAACTTCGCGTCGAAGCCGCCGCTCGACATCTTCTCGGCCGAGGCGCTGGCGGCGTACGTCCGGTCGGGCTTCGCCGTCGCCGACGACGGATCCGTGACCCTGAAGTGCCCCCCGGCGGTCGAGTCGGCCGTGTATCGGATGGGCGGCCAACACGATGCCTTCGAGCGGCTCGGCGAGGTCCAGTGCCCCGTCACCGTCGTCGTGGGTGCCGAGACGCCGTTCGGCCCGGCTGCCGTGGCGCCGTCGATCGCCGAACGCTTGCCGGCCGGGGTGCTCGAAGAGCACCGCGACCTGGGCCACTTCGGCCCCATGCAGGACCCGGCGCGCATCGCCGCCTCGATCGACGCCGCGCTCCGGGGTGCTGTCACAGGCCACCACTAGGGTGCCCACCATGGCCCACGACCTCCCCAGCTCGTTGTCGCCGTCTCGGGTGTCGTCGTTCACCGATTGCGCGCTGGCGTTCCGGTTCTCGGTCATCGACCGCCTGCCCGAGCCACCGTCGCTCCCGGCCACCAAGGGCACGCTCGTGCACGCCGCCCTCGAACGCCTCTTCTGCCTCGAGCCCGCTGCTCGCGACGTACCGGCGGCCCTGACGTGCCTGGATCAGGCCATCGACGGCATCCGCCTCGACCCGGAGTTCACCGGGTTGGCGCTCGACGACACTGCCGAGCAGGCGTTCTTCGACGATGCCGAGGCCATGGTGCGGCGGTACTTCGAGCTGGAGGACCCGACGACCATCACCCCGATCGGCATCGAGCTCAAGCTCGAGGCGGCCATCGGCGACCTGCGCCTGCGCGGCATCATCGATCGGCTCGAGCTCGATGACGACGGCGGTCTGGTCGTCACCGACTACAAGACGGGCAAGGTCCCCGGTGAGCGTCAGGAGCGGTCCAAGCTCGGTGGCGTGCACTTCTACGCCTACCTGTGCGAGAAGAACTTCGGCCGACGTCCGTCCCGGGTGCAGCTGCTGTACCTCTCCAAGCCCGAAGCGCTGCTGACCACGCCGTCCGAGCAGTCGACGCGGGCGCTGGAGCGCAAGGTGCGCGCCGTCTGGACTGCCATCGAACGCTCGTGCTCGAGCGAGGACTTCCGGCCGCGTCCGTCGCGCCTGTGCGACTGGTGCGCCTTCCAGGCGTGGTGCCCGGCCTTCGGTGGCGACCCGGCCGAGGCCGCCGCGCTCGGCGCCGCCGCCCGCGCCGAGACGGAGGCCCCCGTGGCGGTGGCCTAGGGTTGCCCGCTCCGGCAGGCCACAGCACGGGAGGGCGCATGGCCGACGATCCGCAGGGGCTCGACGCCATGGGCGTCACCTTCGCCAGCTTCATGAACCTCGGCGTCGACGAAGGGCTGCGCGCCGCCCGACTCGCCGCCACCCTCGGCTACCGCAGCTTCTGGACGGCCGAGACCGTCGGGCCGGAAGCCTTCGGCTTCCTCGCCGCCGCCGGCGCCGCCGGGCCCGAGCTGTCGCTCGGCACCGGGGTGCTGGCGCTCCAGCTGCGCACGCCGATGGTGGTGGCCATGGGTGCCGCCACGTTGCAGGCGTTGCATCCCGAGCGCGACATCCACCTCGGCATCGGCATCTCCTCCCCTGTCGTCACGTCGCAGTGGCACGGCGTGCCCTACGGCGATCGACCCCTGGCGCGCGTCCGCGAGTACGTGACGCTGCTGCGGGCCTGCCTGTCGGGCGAATCGGTCTCCATGCAAGGCGACTTCTTCGAGGTCAGCCGGTTCCGACTGGGCGTGCGCCTGGGCGAGCGCCGGCCGAAGATCATCGTCGGCGCGCTCAACCCCAAGATGCTCGAGCTCGCCGGCGAGGTGGCCGACGGCGTGTTGCTGAACTACCTGCCCGCCAGCCACGTGCCGTGGTCGGTGGAGCAGGTGCGCCGGGGGGAGGCCCGCCGGACCGACGGCGGCCGTTGCCGGATCTACGCCTACGTGCACGCTGGGGTGTGTGGGCGCGACGACGGCATCGAGTACGCCCGACGCGACCTGTTCTCCTACGCCGTGGTCGACGCCTATGCCGCCAACTTCGCCCGCGCCGGGTTCGGCGACAGCGTGGAGGCGGTGCGCGAGCGCCACGCGGCGCGCGATCGCGACGGCGCGCTCGCCGCGGTCACCGACGCCTTCGTCGACGCCATCGACGTCATGGGCGACGCCGCCCACGTCCGCGCCACGATGGAGGCCTACGTCGCCGCCGGCGTCGACGTGCCGGTGCTGATGCCCCTGCCGTGGGGCCCCGACCGGTCGGCGGTCATCGACGCCACGATGCGCGCCGCGATCGGAGCGGCGTGAGCGACCACCGACGCGACGGCGCTGCGGACGGCACCGACGACATCGACCCGCACGACGCGCACACCCTCGAGCCACCGCACGACATCGGTGCCGTGGCCCGCTTCGATCAGTGGGTCGACGAGCGTTTCGACGTGCTGCGCGGCCGCGAGCCCACCGATCGCATCCTCTACGCCATCTCCGAGCTCGCTGACTTCAGCGTGCTGTGGATGCTCATCGGCGCCGCCCGCGGCGTGCGCTCCGAGCACGAGGCGGCCAAGGCGATCCGCCTGGCCGGCATCCTGGCGGCCGAGTCGGCGCTGGTCAACGGCGCGGTGAAGTCCCTGTTCAAGCGGGAGCGCCCCGTGTACCAGGGCGAGCGCCCGCACCACCTCCGCATCCCGCTCACGACGTCGTTCCCCTCCGGCCACGCCAGCGCCGCGGTCGTCGCCGCCATGGTGCTCAGCGAGGACTCCTCCTGGACCCCGTTGTGGTGGGGTCTGGCGGCGACCGTGGCCGCCAGCCGGGTGCACGTGCGCATCCATCACGCCAGCGACGTCATCGGGGGCGCGCTCACCGGTGCCGTCATCGGCACCGTCGCCCGGCGGCTGTGGAAGCTTCCGACCCGCTGAGGGGTTGCACCCCGCCGTGACGCTCTCGTTCGCCGTGACCTTCGACTACCGGTGCCCCTTCGCGTGCAACCTGCACGAGCACCTCCTCGCCGGCCTCGACGCCGCCGCCGACTGGGACGTGCGGTTCGTGCCGCTGTGCCAGGGGCAGCTCTCGATCGAACCCGGCACGCCGTCGGTGTGGGACGATCCCACCCGCGACACCGGCATGCTGGCGCTCCAAACCGGCATCGCCGTGCGCGACCATCACCCCGACGCCTTCCGCACGGTGCACCGGGGCCTGTTCGCCGCCCGACACCGCCACGGGCGCCGGATCGACGAGCGGGCCGTGGTGGCGTCGGTGCTCCAGGCCGCTGGCCTCGATGCCGACGAGGTGCTGGCCCGCGTCGACGACCGCAGCGCCCTCGCCACCATCCGGGCCGAGCACACCGACGCCGTCGATCGCTACGAGGTCTTCGGCGTGCCCACGCTGATCGTCGGCAACGACGCCGTGTTCATCCGCCTGATGGAGGGCACCGACGGCAGCGACCCGGCACGGTCCCGAACGACCATCGAGCGCCTGCTGGCGCTCAGCACCGGATGGCCGGAGCTCAACGAGCTCAAGCACACCCGCGTCAGCCGCTGAGGGCCACCCCGAGCAGGCCCGCACCGAGGGACCTAACCTCGCCGGCATGCGGGAACGCACCGTCCACGCCGACCGACGCATGAACGACGTCGAGGCGCTCATGTGGAACGTCGAGAAGGACCCGTTCCTGTCGTCGTCGTTCGGCAACATCACGGTGCTCGACCGCGCCCCCGACCTCGGCTACCTGCGGGCCCGCCTGCTCCAAACGGCGAGCCGCATCCCCCGCCTGCACCAGCGGGTGGCACCGGGGTTCGGGCGGGTGGCACCGCCGAGCTGGCAGGACGATCCGGACTTCGACATCGACTTCCACCTGCGCCACGTGGCGCTGCCGCCACCGGGATCGATGCGCCAGCTCGAGCACCTGGCGTGCGCGTTGGTCGCCGACCCGTTCGACCGCACGCGGCCGCTGTGGGAGTTCACCGTCGTGGAAGGCCTCGCCGACGGACGAGCGGCGCTGATCCAGAAGATGCACCACACGATCACCGACGGCGAGGGCGGCATCCGCATGTCGGAGCAGTTCATCGACATCGCGCGCCAGCCCCCGGCCATCGAGGTCCACGAGCTGCCACGCCCTGACGCCGGTGACGACGAGGACTCGCTGCTCGATGCGGCGCGCGAGAGCTTCGGGCACTCGTGGCGCCGCGGCCTCGGCGTGCTCCAGCGCGCCGCGTCGGGGGCGGCGCAGACCGCAGCGCACCCGACCGAGCTGCTCGGCCTCGGCGGTGAGGTCACCGACCTCGCCCGCTCGACCGTGCGCCAGGTCACCGTCACCGACCGGGCGCACTCGACCCTGTGGCGGGACCGCAGCCTGCGGCGCCAGCTCGAGACGCTCGACGTGCCCTTCGACGAGGCGAAGCGAGCCGCCAAGTCGGTCGGCGCCAGCCTGAACGACCTGTTCGTCACGGCCGCCGTGCGCGGCGCCGCCGCCTACCACCTCGCCGCCGGCACGTCCGTGGCGTCGCTGCGCATGGCCATGCCGGTCAGCACGCGCCGCGACGGCTCGGCCTCGGGCAACAGCTTCGTCCCGACGCGCGTGGTGCTGCCCGCCGATGTGGCGGACCCGGTCGACCATCTCCTCGCTGTCCACGAGCTGCTCTCGGCCACCAAGCAGGAGAAGGTCATCGGGGTCGTCGGTGCCGTGGCCGGGCTGGCGAACCTCCTGCCGACCTCCGTGCTCGTCCGCTTCACCCGCCAGCAGGTCGAGACGATCGACTTCACCACCTCGAACGTGCGCGCCGCGCCGTTCGACCTGTACATCGCCGGAGCCAAGCTCGAGGCGAACTACCCCATCGGCCCTCTGGCCGGCACCGCCTGGAACCTCACGATGATGTCGTACCGCGGCACCCTGCACATGGGTCTGCACGTGGATGCCGGCGCCGTCGCCGACCCGGAAGGGTTGCGCGACGCCATCGCGCTCGCCCACGAGGAGCTGATCACCGCCACCGGCCCGTGACCGGCGACGCCGCGCCTCGGGTCAGTTGACGTGGACTTCGGCGTCCTTGTCGGTGGCGAGCAGCGTGCGGACGTCGAGCAGCAGATCGGCCACCTCGAGCGTGGACACCAGCTCACGATGCTGGATGTCGGTGAGACCACGATCGATGATCGCCAAGGCCTCGTTGATGACATCGATCTCAGCCTGCCGGGTCTCGGTCATCGAGGGTCTCCTACGCTCGCCGCCGACGAGTTGCCGACGCAGTGATGGGAACGTCCCAGTGCCGGGTTCTGTTCCCGCCGGATGGGGCTGGTGGAAGCATCGCCCGAATCGCCTGCCAACTGTACCCCTCCGACGTGACAACTCCGTTGCACCTTTCTGGTGCGTCTCTTGCATGGCGTCCGGCGAGACGGACGGACAGGCGTTGTCGACGCCGACGCTAGGGTGCGGCAATGCCCGACCCGGTCAGCGACGACCCCTCCCTGCCGACGGCCCCCGGCGTCACGGTGGCCAACTACATGGGCCTCGGTGCGGCCGAGACCTTGCGGGCCGCCCGCCTCGCCGACGACCTCGGCTACGGGAGCTTCTGGACGGCGGAGATCGTCGGGCCCGAGGCGTTCGCCCTCCTGGCGGCCGCCGGGGGCGCAGCGCCCAACCTGGCGTTGGGCTCCGGCATCATCGCCATCCAGGTGCGGTCACCGTTGCTGGCGGCGATGGGGGCGGCGACGCTGCAGGACCTCTACCCCGACCGTCCGGTGCTGCTCGGCGTCGGCATCTCGTCCCCGGTGGTGACCAGCCGCTGGCATGGCGTGCCCTATGGCGATCGCCCGCTGGCCCGCATGCGCGAGTACGTGGCGCTGGTGCGCGAGCTGCTGACCGGCGAACCCGTCACGTTCGCCGGCGACTTCTACCAGGTCACCAAGGTCCGGATCTCGCTGCCGCACACCCCGCGTCGGCCGGCCATCGTGGTGGCAGCGCTCAACGAGGGCATGCTGCGCCTGGCCGGCGAGGTGGCCGACGGCGTGGTGCTGAACTACCAGAGCCCCGAGCTCGTGCCGTGGTCCGTGGCCCAGGTCCGGGCGGGTGCCGCCAAGCGCAGCGACGGCGGCGAACCCACCGTGTACTGCAACGCCCACGTGGCGGTGACCGACCGCGACGCCGGCCTGGACGAGGCGCGCGCCGACCTGTTCTCCTACGCCGTCGTCGACGCCTACGCCGCCACGTTCGAGCGCGCCGGCTTCGGTGCCGAGATCGAGATGCTGCGCGCCGCGCACCGTGCCGGCGACCGGGCAGGCGCACTGGCCGCCATCTCCGACGCCATGGTCGACGCCCACAACGTGATGGGTGACGCCGCGCACGTCCGGCGCACCGTCACGGCGTACCAGGACGCCGGCACGGTGCCGGTGGTGATGCCGCTGCCGTTCGGCGGCGATCCGGCCACGGTGCTGACCGACACGCTGCGCGCCGCCGTCGGGAAGGGCTGAGGTGCAGGTCACCGGCCACACCGTCGTCGTCACCGGCGGCGCCAGCGGCATCGGCGCCGCCCTGTCCCGCCGCCTGGCGCAGGCCGGCGCCACCCACGTCGTGGTCGCCGACCGCGACCTCGACGGCGCCACGGCGGTGGCTGACCAGATCCCCGGTGCGGTGGCGCGGCACGTCGACGTCGGCGTCGAGGCCTCGATCGTCGAGCTGATCGAGGCCACCGAGCGCGATCAGGGACCGATCGAGCTGTTCTGCTCGAATGCCGGCATCCTCGTCGTCGGCGGCGCCGAGGTGCCCGACGACGAATGGCGCCGGATCATGGACGTGAACGTCATGGCGCACGTATGGGTGGCGCGCCATCTCGTCGGGCCGATGGTGGCGCGCGGCGGCGGCACCATCGCCATCACGGCGTCGGCGGCGGGCCTGCTCACCCAGATCGGCTCGGCGCCCTACTCGGTGACCAAGCACGCAGCGCTGGCCTTCGCCGAGTGGCTGGCGATCACCTACGGCGACGCCGGCCTGCGCGTGTCGGCCTTGTGCCCGCAGGCGGTGGCGACCCAGATGACGGCCGGCATCGACGGCGGCGGCGTCGCCGGGGTCGACGGGATGCTCAGCGCCGACGACGTCGCCGACGCGGCGTGGGCGGGCCTGGCGGAGGACCGGTTCCTGATCCTGCCGCACCCCCAGGTGGCGGACTACGCCCGACGCCGCGCCGAGGACCACGACCGGTGGATCCGCGGCATGCAGCGCCTCCAGTCCCGCTTCGGCGAGGGCGCGTGAGCCCGCCCCGTCCGCCCCGGTCCCGGCGTCGTGCCGCGAGCGCACCCGACCCCTTCCCCGAGGCTGGTCTGGCCGAGCTGGGGCTGGCGCGCGGGGACGCGGTGCGCTTCCGCCGCGACGCCTCGGCGCGATGGCGGCCGGCGACCGTCGTCCAGCGCGAGAAGGACGGCAGCGTCGGCCTCGTCGACGCCAAGGGCGCGGCGCGCGCCATCCCCGTGGAGCAGATCGAGGTCAAGATCCGCGGCCCGCGCGGCGGTGTGGCGTGGGAGCCGCTCCCCGAGCGGGCGGAACGCACCGAGCAGATGCGCCTGCTGTGACCGAGCACGTCCGGTTGGCTGACGCCGCCGTGGCCATGCTGCCGCTGGAGCTCGCCGACCGGCAACGTGCCCTGCCGGTGGGCACCGAGCTGGCGGTCGATCCCGGCGATCTCGCACCGCAGCTGGTCGACGACCTGCTGGTCGGCGCCGGCTTCACGGTGCAGCGCACCACCGCCGACGAGGGCGGTCGAGGGCCGACCATCCGAGCCGTTCGGGCCTGGTCCCTGCCCGACACCGTCGGACCTGACATGGACCTGCTGGTGTGCGGGCTCAACCCCTCGCCCGGTGCTGCCGACAGCGGCGTGGGCTTCTTCCGAGCGGGCAACCGGTTCTGGCCCGCCGCCATCGCCGCCGGCATCGTGCGCGCCGATCGCGCCCCGCGCGCCGCCCTCGTCGACGACGGCGTCGGCATGACCGACCTGGTCAAGCGCACCACCGCCCGGGCCGCTGACCTGCGGCCCGAGGAGTACCGCGACGGGATGGCGCGCGTCGAACGCCTCGTGCGGCGCTGGCCGCCCCGAGCGGTGGTGTTCGTGGGCCTCGCCGGCTGGCGCGCGGCCGTCGACCGACGGGCCCGGCCCGGGGTGGCCGAGCGCACGATCGGCGACGTCCCCGTCTACGTCATGCCGTCGACCAGCGGGCTCAACGCGGGCACCACCCTCGACGAGCTCGTGGGTCACCTGCGTGCCGCGGCGGGGCTGGCCGCGCCGCGCTGAACGGGCGCCGGCGGCGCCGGCGGCGGGTACGGTGCGGCCCATGCGCCTGCGCCTCGAGCCCCACGACGAGTACCTCCACGAGCTCGGCCCCGAGCCGAACTTCAACGAGTCGATGTACTTCAACGTCTACGACCCGACCGCCGAGACCGGCGCCTTCGTGCGTCTCGGCAACCGCGCCAACGAAGGGCGTGGGGAGATGACGGTGTGCCTCTACCTGCCCGACGGCCGGGTCGGGTTCATGTTCCAGCGGCCGGAGGTGCACACCAACGATGCCTTCGACGCCGCCGGACTGCGCTTCGCCGTCGTGGAGCCGTTCGAGCACCTGACCGTCGACTACGACGGCACCGTCGTGCTGCTCGACGACCCGATGGCCATGGCCGACCCCCGTCGCGCCTTCACCGAGCACCCGCACGTCCCGTGCACGATCCACCTCGACTACCGGCGGGTCAGCGACATGTTCGGCGGCGAGCCCGAGGAGAGCCACGAGCCGACCGGCGAGGAATTCGCCCGTGGGCACTACGAGCAGCTCGTGTCGGCGACCGGCACGATCACCGTCGACGGCACACCGATCGCCATCGACGGCTTCGGGCTGCGCGACCACTCGTGGGGCCCACGGTTCTGGCAGGCGCCCTGGTACTACCGCTGGCTGACCGCCAACGTCGGCGGCGATTTCGGCTTCATGGGGTCGCGCATCGCTCGTCGCGACGCCGACGGCACGCGCAGTGGGTTCATCTGGGACGGCCAGCGCATCCGCTTCGTCGACGACGTGCGGGTCTCGACCACCTGGGATGCCACCGACCACCATCGGGCGCTGCGGCTCACGCTGCGCGCCAGCGGCGTCGACGGCGGCGAACCCCTGGAGCTCGGCGTCACCGGCACCGTGGTGAACCTCATCCCGCTGCGCAACCGCCGCGAGGGGATGGTCACCCGCATCGGCGAGGGCCTGACCCGATGGGAGCTCGACGACGGCCGCGTCGGCTACGGCTGGTCCGAGTACCTGGACCAGATCATCGACGGGCGACCCGTCGGTCTCGACGAGTAGCGCGCCACCGGTGCCCGGACGCGCTTCGGCGCCGGGTACCCGCCCCTCAACTCGGGTACCTGGCGCCGAAACGATCTTGCGTCGGCCGGTCGTGGGTGGCGCTCCCGCCGAGCGCACACCCACCGACCGTTCGCTTGCTCCTGCGAATCAACGAGCGGCGTCGAAGAACTCCTGCCACGGGTTGGCCCGCTCGCGCGGCGTCGGCTCTGCGAGCGCTGGCGCGGGCTTGACGATGGCGTCCAAGAACGTCTCGAGCTCGGGGTCGTCCACGTCGGTGGCGAGCCACGGGTTCGAGCGGGTCACCCGGAGGGCGTCCTTGAGGGCGCTGACCTCGGCCAGCGAGTCCTCTCGCCAGACGTTGCCGGACCGGGTGGCGGAAGAGGCGTCC
>CAZYKR010000024.1:0-14050 GCA_964648005.1 uncultured Iamiaceae bacterium | reverse complement strand
CATGCCGACACGATGCTCCGTGAGCCATACGGATTCAATAGGTCGGACGGCTCTATCGAATAGATAAACGCCGTCAAACTATCGATTTAGGTCGTTCGGCCCAGTAGGATGACGCCGTGATCGACACCGCTGCCGCCGATGGGGCCCAGACCAAGGGCGAGCGCACCCGCCAGCGCCTGCTGGAGCTGGCCATCGAGCGGTTCGGCGCCAAGGGCTACCGGGCGACGAGCGTGTCGGAGGTCGCCCGGGCGGCGGAGCTCACGCAGGCTGCGGTCTACGCCTACTTCCCCAACAAAGAGGCGCTGTTCGATGCCGCCGTCGACGCCGATGCCGCCGCTGCCATCGGCACGGCCACCGAACGGTGCCGCGACGTGCCGGCGGCGCAGCTGGCGCCGCTCCTGCTGGCGTTGCTCATCGGAGGTCTGGCCGAGCATCCCCTCGCCCTGCGCGTGCTCGAGGGCCAGGAGCCCGAAGCGCTGCAGCGCCTGATCAACCTGCCGGCCCTGGCGGACCTCACGGAGCTGCTACGTCGACGCGTGGCCGAGGCGCAGGGCGCCGGCGAGGTGCGCGCCGACGTCGACCCGGCGATCTATGCCGACGGCGCCGAGACCCTCATCCTGGCGCTGCTGATGGCGGTGTCCCAGATCGGCGCCACCACCGAGTCGCGCCGGCAGCTGGGCGTGGTGTCGATCTTCGACCTGGCGCTCCGTCCGCCCACCTGAAAAACCACAGATCTAGCCCTGTTATTGATTTTTGGGTAGGATGCCCGTCGTGAGCGTCTCCGTCGACTCCCTCATCGACGCCGACGAGCCGGCAACCAAGGGCGAGCGCACCCGGCGTCGCCTGCTGGAGCTGGCCATCGAGCGGTTCGGCACCAAGGGCTTTCGCGCCACCAGCGTCTCGGAGATCGCCCGGGCGGCCGAGCTCACCCAGGCTGCCGCCTACGCCTACTTCGACAACAAGGAGGCGCTGTTCCGGGCGGCCGTCGACGCCGACGCCTCCGGGCTGATCGAGCACGTGACCGACCAGGTGCGCGACCTGCCGGTCAACCAGCTCATCCAGTCGGTGATCGTCCACGCGGTGCTGGCGCTCGAGGACCATCCCCTGGCGAAGCGGATCCTCTCCGGCGCCGAGCCCGACGAGATCCCCCGCCTCATCGACCTGCCGGCGCTGTCCCAGCTCGCCGGGATGCTGAGCGAGGCACTGGCCGAGGGGCAGTCCCGCGGCGAGGTGCGCGCCGATCTCGACCCGGCGGTCCTCGGCCCGGGCCTCGAGTCGTTGATCATGGGCCTGCTGTTCTCGGCGGTGCTCAGCGCCGGTGACGCCCAGCCGCGCCACGTGCTCGGCGTGGTCGAGGCCTTCGACCTGATGATCCGCCCGCCGGCCTAGCGCGGCGCCAGGTCCCGCATCGCCTGGCGCTGGTCGATGCCGGGGAAGGGCAGGATGGCCAGCGCCGGCGTGTCCACGCCGTTGGCCACGTAGCGGGCGATGTGCTCGCGGCAGGCCTCAGGGCTGCCGTGCACGATCAGCTCGTCGATCACGCGGTCCGGGATGGCTGCCGTCGCCGCCTTGCGGTCGCCCGCCTGCCACTGGGACCACATCTCGCCGAGCGCATCGCTGCGGCCGAGCCACTCATGGAACTGGGCGTACACAGGCACGTTCAGGTAGGCGCTGATGGCGAAGCGCCCGAAGGCCCGCACGGTGTCGGCATCGGTGCTCGGCGCCACGAAGATGCGGGCCACGATCTCCTTGTCGTCGCCGAACTGCTTCACGATCGGCGCCACCGTGGCGACGTCATCGGCCGAGAGCCAGTTGACGATGGCCCCGTCGGCCTCCCGACCGGCGAGGCGAAGCATCCCCTCGCGCAGCGCCGCCACGAGGAGCTTCGGTGGCTCGGCCGGTCGCACACCCAGTTTGAAGCCGGACACGGCGAAGGTCTCGTAGGACTCGTTGACCTTCTCGCCACCGAAGGCGGCGCGCAGGAACCGGACCGTGTCACGCACCCGCTGGTACGGCTTGTCGAAGGCGATGCCGTTCCAGCGCTCCACGATCACGTTGGACGAGGAGCCGATGCCGAGCACGACCCGCCCTGGTGCGGCGTCGGCCAGCGAGGCCGCCGACTGCGCCAGGCACGCCGGACCGCGGGTGTAGGCGGGGACGATCGCCGTGCCGAGCCGCAGCCGGGGCGCCCACACCGAGGCCAGCGCCAGCGGGGTGAAGGCGTCGGCGCCGTTCGCCTCGGACGACCAGACGTCGGTGTAGCCCAGGTCGGCGAGCTCGGTGATCCAGTCCTGCTGGTCGAACAAGGGCACCCCGTCGAAGGGGATGGTCATGCCGTAGCGCTCGGTCATCCGTCGGTCTCCTCGGTCGTGGTCGTGTCGTCGCCGCTCGGGGTGGCGGGCCGGTAGCCCGAGCCGGGGCCCTTCCACAGCCGCACCAGCGCCGACTGGCTCGCCGTCGCCATCAGGGTGCCGTCCTCGGCCCACAGGTGCACGATGCCGTGGCCGAACCCGTCATGGATGGCATCGACCCGGATGTCGACGAGGACCCATTCGGTCTCGACGACGTGCACCACCCGCAGCGTGTTGTCCAAGCTGTTCGACGTGATCTCGCTCGACGTCGTGACCCCGAGTCCGAGCGGCACGTAGTCACCCAGCACGGCGAGCGCCGGCGCCGACACGCCGAGGAGGTCCGGCATGCGGGTCCACACCGCGCACCGCCCCGGGGTCTCGGCCGTGGCCGTGCCCTCCATCGGCGTCGCCGTGAGCGCCCACCGCTGGTCGAGCCGGTTCAGGATGGAATCCCCCGTGTTCCAGCGCGACTCGCGCACCGGGCAGGCATCGGGCGGCGGCACGTCCGGACGCTGGGCGTACTGTCCGGACTCGGGGAAGCTCCGCCGCCCCAGGGCGGCGTTGACGGTGAGGATCTCATCGCCCCCGACGTGCCCGACGGCGCGCGCCTGGGTGGTCTGGCGCCCCGAGACGGCGATCGTGACGTCGATGTCGAGGATCGACGGCGGCCTGGCGAAGCTCAGGTACTGCGCCGTCGCCCACACCACCGGCCGCCCGGTCGTACCCTCCAGCGCCGAGATGGCCGCGCCGAGGCCGCACCCCCCGAACAGGAAGCCACCCCCGGTCGAGATGCCGGGCACGACCGGCAGGAACCATCGGTTGGGGTTGTGCGTCGGCTGCAGGCCGAGCCACTCGCGGGCATCCATGGCGGCGCAGCCTACGACAGGGCGCCGATCGGGCCGGGCGCCGCCCAGCTCAGCCGCGGGGCAGGCCCAACAGCCGTTCGGCGATGATCGTGCGCTGGATCTCGGAGGTGCCGCCGGCGATCGAGGCCGCCTGGGACCACAGCCACTGCCGCTCCCACGGCCCCGACAACGGTGCTGCCGGCCCGACGACGTCCAGAGCCGTCGACGACAGGTGCTGCGTCATGTCGGTCCACGCCAGCTTCACCCAGCTCGACTCGGGTCCGGGCTCCTCGCCGCGACCGAGGCGCGACAGGGTGCGGAAGTTGTGCAGGCGCAGCAGGCGCAGCCGCACCCAGGCGTCGGCCAGGCCGTCGGCCACAGCGACGTCGTCGAGTCGGCCCGAGGCGGCGGCGGCCCGGTACAGCTCGTCGAGGAACACCTCGTGGACGACCTGCTCCTTGAACGGGAAGTTGGTCCCCCGCTCGTGCGCCAGCGTGGTATTCGCCACCGCCCACCCCTGGTGGAGCCCACCGACGAGGTGATCGTCGGGGACGAACACCTCGTCGAGGAAGACCTCGTTGAACTCGGTCTCGCCCGTGATCTGGCGCAGGGGCCGGACGTCGATGCCCGGCGCCTGCATGTCGACGACGAGGTAGGAGATGCCGCGGTGCTTCGGGGCCTCGGCGTCGGTGCGGGCCAGGCAGATGCCCCACCGCGCCGCCTGGGCGTAGGAGGTCCAGACCTTCTGCCCGCTGAGTCGCCATCCGCCCTCGACCGGTGTGGCGCGCGTGGCGAGCGCCGCCAGGTCCGACCCGGCGTCGGGCTCACTGAAGAGCTGGCACCAGATCTCCGAGGCGTCGAGGATGCTCGGCAGCCACCGGGCCTTCTGCGCCTCGGTGCCGTGGGCGAGCAGCGTCGGACCGGCGAGGTTGATGCCCACCCGGTTGACGGGCTGCGGCGCCCCGGCCCGGGCGTACTCCATGTTGAAGATGGCCACCTGCACGGGGTCGGCGCCGCGCCCGCCGTAGGCCTCGGGCCACCACAGCCCGACCCACCGACCGCCGGCCAGCTCTGCCTGCCAGGCCCGGCCCCAGGCAATCTCCTCGTCGAGGTCGGCGAACCGTGGCGGGCGCACCAGGTGCTCGGCCAGCCACGAGCGCGCCTCGAGGGCGAACGCCGCTTCGTCCGGAGAGAAGGCGAGGTCCATCGTCAGAGGTCCCAGAACCGCTCACGGCCGGCGGCGACCATGGCGTCACGCCGTGCCACCTCGTCGGCCGGAGTGAACGGCACGTAGGACGGCGCGTCCCGATCCCGCCACCACACGGCATCGGCGCCGACGCGGTCGCGCCGCACCTGCTGGTGCACGAGCGTGCGCACCACCACCTTGTTGGTCCCCGTGGTCGGCAGCTCGCGCGCCACGCGCACGAACCGCGGCCGCCACTTGGGCCCGAGGTCCGCCAGGCCGTCGATCCACGCCGCGAAGGCGTCGCCGTCGAAGGTGGCGCCGTCGCGCAGCACGATCGCCGCCATCACCTGGTCGCCGGCGTGCACGTCGGGCACCCCGTAGGCGACGGCGACGACCACGTCGGGGTGGCGCGCCAACGCGTCGGCGATGGGCCCGGCCGGGAAATTCTCCCCGTCGACCCGGATCCAGTCGGCGTTGCGGCCGGCGAAGTACAGGTAGCGGTCGTCGTCGAGATAGCCGAGGTCGCCCGACCAATACCACCCGTTGCGCAACGTGCGCTCGTTGGCCTCGGGGTTGTTCCAGTACCCCTCGAACGGTCCCGCTCCGGCGGTGTTGACGATCTCGCCGACGCACTCGTCGGCGTTGGCGAGGCGGCCGTGCGCGTCGAAGCGCGCCGGCGGGCACGGGGCGCCGGCGTCGTCGACCACGCAGATGTTGGGCGGCGCCACACCCATGGCACCGGCGCGCACCGGCACGTCGCGGTTGACGGCGATGCCCCCCTCGGTCGCACCGAAGGCATCGATCACCTCGACATCGAAGCGGCGGGCGAACGCCTCGACCACCTCAGGCGATCCCTCGTTGCCGAAGGCGATCCGCAACGGGTTGTCGGCATCGTCGGGAGCGGCCGGCTGCGCCACGACGTAGCTCAGCGGCTTGCCCGTGTAGTTGAAGTACGTCGCGCCGTACCGGCGGACGTCGCGCAGCCATCCCGAGGCGGTGAACCGACGAGCCAGGCCCACGCTGGCGCCGGCGACGATCGACGGCGCCCAGCCGACCATCAAGGCGTTGGAGTGGAACAGCGGCATGCACACGTAACCGACGTCGTCGGGGCCGATGCCGAGCATCGTCGCCATGCGCGCGCCGGTGGTGAGCAGCCGGCGCTGGCTGCAGATGACGGCCTTGGGCGCCGACGAGGTCCCCGAGGTGAAGATCAACGCCCACCGGTCGTCGACGCTCGGCTCGAGGCCCGGGTCCGCCGATGGCACCTCCGCCAGCGCCACCGCCAGGTCGCGGCTGCCGGGGAACATCGCTGCCGCGTCGTCGCCGTCCGCTTCGCTCCACCGTCGGCTGATCACCACCCGCTCCGGCGCCACCGGCAGGTCGCTGGCGATCGGGGCCAGGTCGGCGAGGTGCTCCGGTTCGCTCAGCACGATGCCGACCTCGGCGTGGGTGAGGTCGCGCAGGAGGTGCGCGCCGCGCCGCGTGTGGTTGAGGCCGACGACGGTCGCCCCCACCAGCGCTGCGCCACCCAGCGCCACCAGGTAGTCCGGCGTGTTGTCGAGCAGCACGCCCACGTGGAACGGGGCGTCCTCCGGACGCAGCACCAGCAGCAGTTGCGCCATCCGGGCGCACTCGGCGACGTACTCGGCGTGGGTCCAGGTCATCGCACCGAAGCGCACCGCGGGCCGCTCGGCGATCGCCGCCTGGTTGGCGTTGCGGCGCAACAGCGACGCGGCGCTCGCCGCGGGCAGCGCCGCCTCGCCGGGCGCAGGAGCGGTGATACGGCCGGAGGTCACGACGGCCGATCATAGGTCGGGACCTCCACCAACATGACATGTACGTCAGGTATCGGAACCGCCCCCGCAGCCGTGCCCTAACCTGACGGCACCGTCACGGACGTGGCGACGATCCCCCCCCATGGCCGACCCCACTCCCCGCACCGCACGCGCCGCCGACGCCGCCGGACGCGAGCTGCGCGCCCGGGGCCGCAAGACGCGTCGCCGCCTGCTCGATGCCGGCATCGACGTCTTCGCCCGGCGCGGCTTCCACGCCGCGCGCGTTGACGACATCGTGAAGGCCGCCAAGACCTCGCACGGCACCTTCTACCTCTACTTCTCGAACAAGGAAGACCTGTTCGCCGCGCTCGTCGCCGACGTGGCCGACGAGATGGCCCTCCTCGCCGCCAGCCTCGAGCCGATCACCGCCGACGCCGCCGGACGGGAAGCCCTGCGGGCGTGGTTGCTGCGCTTCAGCGAGCTGTACGAGCGCTACGGCCCGATCCTGCGCACCTGGACCGAGGCGGAGATCGACCAGAGCGAGCTCGGACGCATGGGGACCGATCTGCTCGGCGAGTTGGCCGTGGCGCTGGCCGCGCAGCTGCCGGCCCCCAAGCGGGCCAAGGCACGCGACCGCATCGACAACGACGTGGCGGCGCTGGCCCTGGTGGCGATGATCGAGCGGTTCAACTACTTCGTGCTGTCCGGGCAGGTGGGCGCCGATCGCGACGCCATGCTCGACACGTTGGCCGACAGCGTGCACGACGCCGTGTTCGGCGCTGCCGTCGAGCGCCGGCCGCGCGTTTCCTGACACGGGTGTCAGCTACCTTGGCTAGTGTGCTGGCCGGCGGAGTCGACCGGGCGGGGACGCCAACCTGAGGGGGAACGATGGCGAAGCGATGGGGGATCGTCGTAGCGGTGTGCGCGCTGGCCGCCGGCGCCTGTGGGAACTCGACGACCGACAGCTCCGAGGCCAACGGCGACGACCCCGTCGGGCCCCTCGGCACCGTCACGGCCGAGGACCTGACCAAGAACGTCCCGGTCGACGCGCCCGGCGTCACCGACACCGCCATCAAGGTCGGCGGCGTGGCCTCCACCACCAACGTCCTCGAGCTCCAGGTCGATCAGGCGTTCAAGGGCGCGCAGGCGTACTTCGACATGGTGAACAGCCGAGGCGGCATCTACGGGCGCCAGCTCGAGCTCGTCGCCGAGCGCGACGACCAGATGGTGAACAACGCCGCCGAGGTCCAGGGCCTGATCAGTCAGGACGAGGTGTTCGCCATCCTCCCGGTCGCCACCTTGCTCTTCGGCGGCGCCCAGACCGCGGCCGATGCCGGGATCCCCACCTTCGGCTGGAACATCAACCCCGAGTGGGGTGGACCGCCCAACCTGTTCAACGAGAAGGGCTACATCTGCATCGACTGCGCCACGCCGGCCCAGCCGTGGCTCGCCAAGGAGATCGGCGCCACCAAGGTCGGTCTGCTGTCGTACGCCGTCGACCAGTCCGCCGACTGCGCCGAGGGCGTGAAGAAGTCGTTCGAGAAGTGGCCGACCGCCGAGCTCGTCTACAGCGACGCCGTGCCCTACGGCGCCACCGACCTGTCGGTCCAGGTGTCGAAGATGCGCGAGGCCGGTGTCGACTTCGTCACGACCTGCATGGACGCCAACGGCTCGGTCACCCTGGCCAAGGAGCTCAAGGCGCAGCAGCTCGACATCCCGCAGTACATGCAGAACGCCTACGACCAGCGCCTGCTCGACGAGTTCGGCGACGTGCTGGAGGGGGGCTACGTCCTCACCATCCCGGCCTCGCTCGAGGTTCCCGACCCGCCCGAGGGCCTGCGCAACTTCAAGGAGTGGATCGCCAAGGTGCCCGGCGCCGAGGCCAACGAGCTCTCGCTCGCCGGTTGGCTCAACGCCGACCTGTTCTACCGCGGCCTCGTCGGCGCCGGTCCCGAGTTCAGCCAGGCCAAGGTGATCGCCGCCATCAACCAGATGGAGGACTGGAACGCCGACGGCATCGTGCCGCACGTCAACTGGACGTTCGAGCACGACGAGCTTCGTCCCGAGAGCTGCGGCGTGATCTCCCAGGTCCAAGACGGCGCCTTCGTGCCGATCTTCGCCGAGCCGGGCAAGCCGTTCACCTGCACCTCCAACACCGCTGACGAGCTCGTCACCGAGCATCGGGGCTGACCCGCAGTGCCCGACGTCGTCGAGTACGCCATCCGGGGCATCCCGATGGGGTGCGTGTTCGCGCTCGTGGCCATCGGCATCGTGCTCACGTACAAGACGTCGGGGGTGCTCAACCTCGCCTTCGGCGCCCAGGCGTACGTATCGGCGGCGCTCTACTACACGCTCCGAGACCCCGATCGCCTCGGTTGGCCGATGGTGCCCGCAGTCGTGGTGTCGGTGCTGATCGTGGCGCCGGCGCTGGGCTGGTTCCTCGACCGCGCCCTCTACCGCCACCTGCGCACCGCTCCCCCGGTTGCCAAGCTGGTCGTGTCCCTGGGCCTGCTCGTGGCCATCCCCCAGATCGTCAACCTCGACTTCCTGCTCGGGTCCCAGGCGAAGCTGGCGCCACCGGGCGTGGCGTCCGAGGACCCGATCTACCTCGCCGGGATCAACACCTCCGCCAACGAGATCGTCACCGTGGCGGTGGCGGTGCTGTCGGTGCTCGGCCTCGGGCTGCTGTTCCGGCGCACGAACCTCGGCCTGCAGATGCGCGCGGTGGTGGAGAGCCCGCGCATGACCCAGCTCGCCGGCGTCAACGCCGACCGCGTCGGGTCGTTCGCCTGGATGCTGTCCTCGCTGTTCGCCGGGCTCGCCGGCGTCCTGGTGGCGCCGCTGTTCGCGCAGCTGACCGACCTCGACTTCTTCGGTCTGCTCATCGCGGCGCTGGCGGCCGCGGTGTTCGCCCGGCTGGTGAGCATCCCGATGGCGTTTGCCGGCGGCATCGCGCTCGGCGTCGGTCAGGCGCTGGCTGCGGGCGTGCTGCCCGCCGACAACGTGCTGAGCACCGGCTTCCGGTCGGTGCTGCCCTTCGCCGTGCTCTTCGGCCTGCTGCTGTTCTGGCCGGGGCTGCGCGATCGGTCCGGAAGCGGCGATCCGCTCGCCGGCGTCGATCCCCCGCCACCGTCGCCAGGCGGGTTCGTGCGACCGCATTGGATGACCGTGCTCAACCGCTCGCTCGCCGGCACCGCGCTCGTGGTGTTCGTCGTCGCCACACTGGCGGTGTTCGACGAGTTCTGGCTGCGCGTCATCACGCAGGGGATCATCCTGAGCCTGATCTTCTTGTCGGTCACCGTCGTCGTCGGCCTCGCCGGGCAGATCTCGCTGTGCCAGGCGGCGTTCGCCGCCGTCGGCGCCTTCGCCACGGCCCAGCTCGTGGAAAAGACCGGGATGTCGGTGCTGGTGGCGATGATCGTCGGTGCCGTCATCGCCGCCGCGCTCGGTGCCCTGATCGCCCTGCCGGCGCTCCGGCTGAGCGGCATCTACCTGGCGCTCGCCACGCTGGCGTTCGCCGTCATGTTCGAGAACGTGCTCGTACCGATGGAGGCCATCTCGGGGCCGACCCGCCAGCTCAAGGTGCCCCGGCCCCTCTTGGCGGGCATCGACTTCGCCAACAACCGGGCCTTCCTGTTGCTGTGCACCGCGCTGCTGGCGCTGGTTGCCGGCATCGTGCTGCTGATCCGCAACGGGACGACGGGACGCGCCCTCACCGCCATGCGCTCGAGCGAGCTCGGCGTGGCGTCCCTGGGGCTCTCGACCGGTCGCCTCAAGGTCATCGCCTTCGCCGTGAGCGCCGCCATCGCCGGGTTCGGCGGGGGGCTCATGGCCACCTTCGAACGGCAGATGGGGCGCCAGGTCTACCAGGCCAACTTCACCTTCTTCGTCGGGCTGGTGTGGGTCGTGCTCGTCATCACGCTCGGGGCCCGGACCGTGCCCGGCGCCGTCACGGGCGGCCTGTCGTTCGTGCTGTTCCGCCAGATCCTCGAGAAGGTCCTCGGCGTCTCGGCCACGTTGGCCGGCAGCGTGTCGTTCATCCTGTTCGGGCTCGGCGCCATCACCTACGCCAAACACCCCGAAGGCATCGTCGAGGCCCAGACCCAGCGGTTCGTGCGGCTCGTGTCGCGGCGCCGATCCCGCCCGCCCGACGGCGCGCCGACGGCGGCCGACCCGATGGCGCCGGTGGAGGCGCAGCCATGACCCTGCTCGAGGCGCGCGGGGTGACGAAGCGCTTCGAGGGCATCGTGGCGCTCGACGACGTCGACCTGGCCTGCGACGAGCGCGAGATCGTCGGGTTGATCGGCCCCAACGGCGCCGGCAAGACCACACTGTTCAACTGCCTCACCGGCGTCCTGCGCCCCGACGCCGGCAGGGTCCTGTTCGAGGGCAAGGATCTGGGCGCGTTGGCGGTGCACCGCCGGGCCCGGCTCGGCATCGCCCGCACCTTCCAGCGCATGGAGCTCTTCGCCGGGATGACCGTGCGCGACCACCTGCTGGTCGCCGATCGGGCGCATCGGCGGGCCGGCGGGCTGCCGTCGGACCTCGTCCTGCGGGGCCGCATCCATCCCTCCGAGCGCGACCGGGTCGATCGGGTGCTGGCCCAGCTGGGGCTGCTCGACGACGGCGACCGTCCGGTGGACGCCCTCAGCCTCGGCACCGGGCGCCTCGTCGAGCTCGGGCGGGCCTTGATCACCGATCCACGGCTGGTCTTCCTCGACGAGCCCTTCTCGGGCCTCGACCGCATCGAGACGGACGAGGTCGTCGCCACCCTGCAGGCCGCGCACGCTGAACGCGACGTCGCCATCGTGCTGGTCGAGCACGACGTCACCGCCGTGCAACACCTGTGCGAGCGGGTCGTGGTCCTCGACTACGGGCAGGTCATCGCCAGCGGCCCGACCGAGACGGTGCTCGAGGACCCCGCCGTGCGCCGGGCGTACCTGGGGGTGACCGAGTGAGCGCCCCGCTGCTCGAGCTCGCCGGGGTGCACGCCGGCTATGGGCCCTTCAAGGCGGTGGTCGACGTCGACCTCTCCGTACCCGCCGGCGGCGCCGTGGCGCTGCTCGGGCCGAACGGTGCCGGCAAGACGACGGTGGCTCGGGTCGTGAGCGGGCTCATCCGACCGACCGCCGGCACCGTCACCTTCGACGGGGCGGTGATCTCGGGGCTGGGTGTCCATGAGGTCGCTCGTCGGGGTGTGGCGCACGCGCCCGAGGGTCGATCGGTGTTCGCCACGCTGACCGTCGAGGAGAATCTGGCGCTGCCGTTGCGGCAAGCGCACGGCACGGCGCGCGCCGCCGAGCTGGCCGACCAGGCCTATGCCATGTTCCCTCGCCTCGGCGAGCGCCGCGATCAACTCGCCGGCAGCCTCTCGGGCGGCGAGCAGCGTCAGCTCTCGTTGGCCCGCGTGCTGGTCGACCCACCACGCCTGCTGGTGGTCGACGAGCTCTCGCTCGGCCTGGCGCCGGTGATCATCGGCGAGGTCTACCAGCGCCTGGCCGAGATCCGCCGGCTGGGCACGGCGCTGCTGCTCGTCGAGCAGTACGTGGAGCACGCCCTCGGCATCGCCGAGTCCATCGTGGTGCTGCGCGCCGGCGAGGTCGCCTACGCCGGCGCGCCGCTGCCGACCGACGAGCTCAGCCGCCTGTTCCTGGCCGCTGGGTGAGTCAGCGGGTGCACACCAAGATGTGTTGCACGTCGGCGGGGTGGTGCATGATCCGCGCGTCGGCAAAACCGCTCTCGAGCGCCACCTGGCACAGGAACGACGCGTCGTAGCCCACCGCCGCCTCGGGCTGGGCCAGCGACTCGACGTAGGCGTTGCCGACCCGGTGGCGGAACGAGTGCCGGTCCCCCATCGTCGACGGCGCGTAGTCGACGGCGAAGCAGGTCATCGCCAGCGTCCGACCGGGCCGCAGCACGCGGGCACCCTCTTCGAGGTAGTTCCGCAGCTCGGGTTCGAGCAGGTGGGTCAGCACCGACGTGCCGAGGAAGAAGTCGACACTGGCGTCGTCACGAGGCACCCGGTAGTAGCCGTCGCTGGCGTCGTCGTTGATGTACGAGGCGCTGGCGTGCGTCGACTGCACGAAGTCGAACCGTTCGTCGAAGTTGGCGCGACACCAGCTCAGCAGCTCGGAGTCGATGTCGATGCCGAGGTAGCTGCCGGTGAAGGTGCTGTCGGAGAGGCGGAAGTCGCGCATGTGGAACGCCCGTCGACCGCAGCCGACGCCGATCTCGACGATGTCGCTGGTGAAGTCGAACCACCCGTGCGCCGCCGCGTGCAGCCAGAAGTCGTAACCCTGGCGGATGTGCATCACCTGGTTGGTGAAGATCCGGTTGCCGACGCCGACGCGGGCGCGCAACTCGTTCGGCGGCAGCGAGCGGAACTCACGCCACACCACCTTCGGCAGGAAGTCGGCGAGACGGGACAGCCACCGGAACCACGAGCGGTAGGTGAGCATGCTCACGGACGGCACGTAGCGACGGATCGTCTGGTTCAACGACATGGTCGGGCAATCTAGGACACGACGGGCGCGTCGAGGTCACCCAGCTCGGCATCCACCTCGGCCTCGACTGCCGCCGGGTCGAGCTCGTGCCCCGAGGCCAGGTACGCCGTGTGTACCGCATCGAGGAAGTGCGCCGCGGCGTCGATGACGCGCCCCGCCCGCAACGAGGGGAAGATCTCGAAGGCGTGCTGGGCGCCGTGCAGCTCCAGGTAATAGACGGGCTGATCCGCCACGGCCCGCAGCCGCGCCACGAAGTCGCGAGCGTCGACGAGCGGTGCCAGCGTGTCCCGATCGCCGTGGATGACCAGGAACGGCGGCGCGTCGGCGTGGACCTGGTCGAGCGGGGACGCCTGGGCGAACCGCTCCGGCTCGTCGGCCAGGTAGGCCTTCATCACGATGGGCTCGATGAACAGGCGCAGGGTGTCCGCCGGCCAACCCCCGTTGCGGTTGGTGAAGTCGTACACCCCGTAGAAGGGGACCGCCGCCTGCACGCTCGTGTCAGCGTCCTCGAAGCCGGGCTGCAGCGATGGCTCGGCCGCCGTGAGCGCCACCAACGCCGCCAGGTGACCACCGGCCGAACCCCCGGTCACGGCGATGAACCCAGGGTCGACGCCGTACTCGTCGGCATGCTGGCGCAGCCACGCCACCGCCCGCTTGCAGTCGACGAGGTGGTCGGGGAACGTCGCGCCCGGGCTGAGCCGGTAGTTGACGTTGCAGCAGACCCAACCCTCCGACGCCATCTTCTTCATGATCAGCCGGCCCTGCTCGCGCTTGTCGCCGATCGTCCAGCCCCCGCCGTGGATCTGCACCAGCGCGGGGCGTCGCTCGCCGTCGGCCGGTGGCGTCGCCGGCGCCCAGATGTCGAGGCGCAGCTCCTTGCCGGCCACGCGCTGGTACGCGATGTTGCGGGTGACCGTGACCGGGAGGCCCTTGGCCGCGCCCCGCTCGTGACGCAGGTCGACGAACGCCTCGTGGATCTCGCGGCGGGCGTCGATGCTGTGCTTGATCGTCACCGCCAGCCCCACCCAGTTGGCGACCATCAGCGCCAGCCCGATCCGGCCAGGACGGTGGCGGAAGGCACCCAGCGCCGCCGCCACACCCGTCAACGCCACCTGCCAGATCAGGTGGAACCACGCCAGCTCGATCGTGATCCACGACGCGAAGAAGCTCGGGGCGTAGAGCAGACGGTTGCGTCGAGCCGGGACGTAGGCGTTGACCGTGTACAGGACGTTGTTCAGGCTGATGCCCAGGTAGCCCCAGGAGGTGGTCTTGGGGCCGGGGACGAGTCGACGCGCCATCGCCTGAGTCTCGCGGGTCCACCCACCGTGGTGCCACGCCGCCATGCGCGCGAGCATCTGCCCATGCAGCGACTCTCAGGACTCGACGCCGT
>CAZYKR010000023.1:0-25031 GCA_964648005.1 uncultured Iamiaceae bacterium | reverse complement strand
GGCGATCGGGAACACGACGCAGATGCCGAGCGTGATCGCCGCCAACAGCCCGACCGGGACGTCCGGCCAGGTGACGATGGCGAAGAACAAGAACACCGTGAGCATGGCGCCGAGCGTGATCACCAGGTTGAGGGTCACGCCGCCGAGCACCTGACCGTGCTCGCGATGGAAGTCGAGGCCGCACGTGGCGCACCGGTCATGCATGGCGAACCAGGAACGGAACATGGTGGCCTCACCACATACCGGGCAGCGGCGGAGCATCCCCCGTCGCAGCATGGTGCCGAGGCCCGGCTCCGGCGTCGCGTCCACGTCGGTCGGGGCGTGATCGGGGTCGTCGTCGCTGCCGGGCACGGGCGCGAACCCTACCGGCGGCATCGCGCGCCCGGTGCAGTGGAACTCGTTACAGTTCGCTCGATGGCCGACGTCGTGCCGGAGCACCTCACCAAGAGCCAGGCGGCGCGCCGCGAGCGCGCCATCGCCGCCGCGCTCGAGCTGGCGTCGGAGGGCGGGTACGAGGCCGTGCAGATGCGCGACGTGGCCCAGCGTGCCGACATCGCCCTGGGCACGCTGTACCGCTACTTCTCGGGCAAGGACCACCTGCTGGCGGCGGCGCAGGTGGAATGGGTCGAGGCGCTCGAAGCCCGTGTGGGGACCAAGCCGCCGCGGGGCGAGACGACCGCCGATCGCCTCGTCGACCTGTTGCGACGCGCCACGCGCGCCATGGAGCGCGAACCCAAGCTCTCGGCGGCGCTGGTCACGGCGATGTCCGGGTCCGACCCGCAGGTGGCCGAGTGCCAACAGGACATCGCGCAGTCCATGCTGCGCATCCAGCTCCAGGCGTTCCCGGACGGGTTCGACGAGGCCCGCGCCTCCGAGATCGCCCGGGTGCTCGGCCATGTGTGGTACTCGTCGCTGGTGGGCTGGGTGAACGGGTGGCTCGGCATCACCGAAGCGGGGGACGAGCTCGATCTGGCGGCGCATCTGCTGCTGGATCAGTACGGGTGAACGCGCTGGCACGCTGTGCTCCCTAGACTCGGCGCCGTGCGGAGGGCGATGTGACGACAGACCTCGGAATCGAGGGCCTGGAGGCTCCAGAGGAAATCGGTGTCGGTGGCTTCGCCACCGTCTACAAGGCGTACCAGCCGTCGTTCCGGCGGACGGTCGCCGTGAAGGTGCTGGCCGCGCTGAACCTCGACGAGGCGGCCAAGGACCGCTTCGAGCGCGAGTGCCACGCCATGGGTGCGCTGTCGGACCACCCGAACATCGTGACGGTGTACGGCGCGGGCTTCGCCTCGTCGGGACGGCCTTACCTCGTCATGGCCTTCCTGCCCGGAGGGTCGCTCGCCGACCGGATGGAGGCGGGCAACCTCCTGAACTGGCAGGACGCCTCGCTCATCGGCGTGCACCTCGCCGGCGCCCTCGAGACCGCGCATCGCGCCGGAGTGATCCACCGCGACATCAAGCCCGGCAACGTGTTGATGTCCGCCTACGGCGAAGCGCAGCTCACCGACTTCGGCATCGCCCGGATCTCGGGCGGCCACGAGACGCGCAGCGGGGTGATCACGGCATCGATGGCGCACGCGCCGCCTGAGGTCCTCGACGGACAGCGGCCGTCGGTGCTGGCCGACGTCTACTCGCTGGGGTCGACGATCTTCGAGCTGCTCTACGGCGTGCCGGCGTTCCAGGTCGAGGGCGACGAGTCCATGGTGCCGATGTTGCGCCGGATCCTGACGGAGGCGCCGCCGGACCTGCGCCAGCGCGGCGTGCCCGACTCGATCTGTCGGGTCATCGAGCGATCGATGGCCAAGGACCCCGACGACCGGCAGCAGTCGGCGGTGGAGTTCGGGCGTGAGCTCCAAGCGGCGCGCCGCGCCGAAGGGCTCGACGCCGGCAAGCTCACGGTGCCCGCCGAGGTCGAGGCTGAGCTCGGGGCCGCCGCCGGGGTGTCGTTCGTGCCGACCTCGGCGGCGATCTGCCCGAGCTGCTCGGCGTCGCTGGCGCCGGGCGCGGAGTTCTGCGGTTCGTGTGGTGCCGTCGTGGCGGACGTCATGCGCGGGGGAGCGCTGCCGGGCGCCCCTGCGGCCGCACCCGGTGCCATGACCCAATCCGGCGTCGCCGCAGCCAGCGCGATGACGGCCCAGGTGTACCCGCCGTCGCAGGGCGCGCCGGCTCCGGCGAAGAAGTCGAAGGCGCCACTGCTCATCGGGATCGCGGTGCTGGTGCTCGCGCTGCTGGGCGGTGGCGCGGTGCTCCTGACCCGGTCGAGTGGCTCGGGCGAGACGGCAACCTCGTCCCCGACGACCGGACAGGGTTCGACCAGCGATCCCACGACGGATCCCACCAGCGACCCCACGTCGGACCCCTCCACGGCGTCGACAGCGGAGGCGAGTGACTACACGCCGGCCATCGAACGGCTCTTCATCGACCGTTGTGCGGCGGACAACGCCCGGTCGGTCTGCCGCTGCGTCTACGAGGAGATCCGGGACACCGTGCCGTTCGAGCGGTTCAAGGAGCTCAACGAGGCGGCGAGCAGCGGCCAGTCGCTCGAGAACACCGAGATCCCGAAGATCCTCCAGGGGTGTGTCGAGCAGAACCCGGCTGACGACTCGTCCTCGACGACGTCGCCGACGATCGGCGGCCTCGACAGCGGGCAGACCGGCTGAGCCCGGGGCCGCTTCGGCTACGCTGAACCGCCGTTCACTTTTCTGAAGTCGGAGGATGTTGTGGCCGCGACCAACGAAACCGGCGCGTGGGGCGTGCAGGCGCACCCGCAGCGCGTCGCCGCCGTCACCGGTGCCAGCGCCGGCGTGGGACGCGAGATCGCCGTGGCGCTCGGCGCGCTCGGATGGACCGTGGGCATCGGCGCCCGGCGCGAGGATCGCCTGGCCGAGACCGCCGATGCCGTCGCCGCCGCCGGCGGTACGCCGGTCGTCCACCGGCTCGACGTCACCGACGATGCCTCGGTCGACGCCTTCTTCGACGCTGTCGAGGCCGAGGCCGGTCCGGTCGAGGCCCTCGTCAACAACGCGGGCGTCGGGTATCTGGGCGCGGTCGCCGACGTGTCGGTCGAGCGGCTGCGGGCCATCGTCGACACCAACCTCCTCGGCGTCTTGTTGTGCACCCGCCGCGCCACGGCTCGCATGCTCGAGGCCGGCATCCCCGGCGACGTCGTGTTCATCTCCAGCGACTCGATCCAAAAGCCGTACCCGCACATGCTGCCCTACGGCGCCACGAAGGCCGCCGTCGAGTACCTGGCCATGGGGCTCGATGTCGAGTTGAGCGGCTCGGGCATCCGGGTCGCCACCGTGCGGCTCGGCCCGACGGTGTCGGAGTTCAACACCTCGTGGCCGGACGAGGACCTGATCGCCTTCATGGAGGCGTGGCAGCGCCTCGGGATCACCGACGACTTCAACTACGTGCCGACCGACGTCGTCGCCCACGCCGTCGTGGCGGCCATCACGGCGCCGCGCGGCGCCAAGGTCAGCCTGCTGTCGATCCGGCCCGAGACGACCATCACCGTCGACGAGCGCGCCAAGTGGGCCAAGGCCGCGACGCAGGGCCGCGAGGCGTGACCGCAACCGGGGGCGACACGCCGAGCCTGCGGGACCAGCGGCGTGCCCACAAGGACCGGGTCAGCCGCGACCACATCCTGGACGCGGCCGAACGCGTCTTCGGCCGCAAGGGCTTCCACGGCGCCACGCTGAAGGAGGTCGCCGAGCAGGCGGAGTTCTCGGTCGGGGCGTTGTACGGGTTCTTCGAGGGCAAGGACGACCTGTTCGCACAGGTGCTCGAGCGCCAGGGCGGGGCACTGCTCGCAGCGATGCACGCCGCCTGCGCCGACGAGGCGTCACCGCTGGGCCAGCTGCATCGTGTCGCCGACGTGTCGCTGGCGTACTTCCGGGAGCGTCCGGACTTCTACCGGGTCTTCCAGCGCGAGTTGGGAGGCGCGACCTGGGCCATGCGAGCGAGCCTCAACGAGGCCGGGTATGCCCGATACCGCGAGGTGATGGCGTTCGAGGAAGGGATCGTGGCGGCGGGCATCGCGTCGGGTGAGCTCCGCCCCGGTGATCCGGAGGCGCTCGCCGGCCTGTTCTCCGGCCTGCTGCAGGCCTACATCGCGCAGTGGGTGTTCGGCCTCGACGACGCCGGCACGTCGACGCTCGAAGCGCGCCTCCCCCCAGCGGAGCTGCACGCGCTGATCGACCGGGCCTTCGCCGCCTAACGGGCCGGCCCGGTCGCGGCCGACGGCGTGGTCGCCACGATCACATGGAACGCCGGGTACGGCGGCCCGCCGCGCTGGCGCCAGGCGCGCAGCGGCGCGCACCCGGCGGCGCGCAGTTGCTCGAGCACGTCCTCGAGGCGCCGGTGGTCGACCGCCACCAGCCGGCCACCCGGTCGCAGCACGCGCAGCAGCTCGTCGACGGCGACGCGCCGGTCGTCACGGTCGAGGTGGTCGAGGATCAGGCCGGCGGTGGCGACGTCGACGGACGCGTCGTCGAGCGGCAGCGCCCGGGCGTCGCCGGTGCGGACGTCCGTGCGTCCGTCGACGCCCAGCAGGCGCATGGTGGCCTCGGTGGCGGCGGGGTGGTTGCCGGACTGCTCGCGCGTCCGCCACCGATCGATGCCGATGGCCGTGCCGTGGGGCAGCCGTTGCGCCAGTCCGGCGAGCACCAGGCCGCGCCCGCATCCGACATCCACGGCCGTCTCGGTGCCGTCGAGGGCCAGGTCGTCGAGGAGGGCGTCCCACAGGCGACGCTTCGTCAACGACGACGCCCGGGCCCGGCTGTACGCCGCCGTCGACAGCACGGCGAACGCCACCAGCGGGACGGCGGCGAGCAGCCGAGCACCGCCGCCGGTCAGGAACAAGCCGATGAGCAGGCACGCCACGGCCGAGCCGATCAGCGTCGTCAGCTTCGCCGGGTCGTCGGTGCCGAAGTCGGTGCGGGGCGGGCGGGCGCTCACCAGCCGCCGGTGTGGGTGATGTCGAGCGGGTCGTCGGGCAGTCGGCCGGCGACGAGGTCGGGGAGGAACTCGCGCAGCCGGTGGGGGAGCACCTTGACCGGCGCCTCGAGGAGGTCGTCGAGGCCCCACCACCGGTGCCCGCGAAACGCTGCCGCCTCCAGCAGCTCCAGCGCTGCCGGCCGTACGTCGTGTGCGGCCTCGGTCCACGCCACGTGCACGCGCTCGTGCTGATCGAAGTGCAGGCCCCCGAAGGTGAACTGCGCGTGCTGGACCCAGACGCAGGGCCCGACGGTGACCTCGAGGATCCCGGTCTCCTCGTGCAGCTCGCGGCGCGCCGCGTCGGCGGAGTCTTCGTGCGGGTCGATGCCCCCGCCGGGGATCTCCCACCACGTGCCCTTCGACCGGTCGGCCGGGTCGATCGCCTCGAGGAGCAGGACCTCGCCGGCGGCGTTGAGCAGCACCACGCGGGCGGCCTGGCGGCGGAGGGTGAACGGGCTCACGGCTCGCCAGTATGGCGTGGCTGTTCGCCCGACTGGCGAATCTGACGCCCCATCAGGTCTGGTGGGTCCGACGGCTAGGCTCACGCCTCATGTCCGACGCTTCTCCTGGTTTCCCGGTCGGCGGCGCCGACGCCACCATCGTCCGCGGCGACGAGCGGTGGGGGACCACCCCTCGTCTGCTCGCCGACGTCGCCGAGCGTCTCGGCGACGCCCCCGCCATCGTCGACGCCGAGCGCACGCTGTCGTTCGCCGAGCTGGCGGCCGAGGCGCAACGGGTCACCCGCGCGCTCATCGCCTTGGGCGTGGCGCCCGGTGACCGGGTGGCGATCTGGGCGCCCAACGTCTGGGAGTGGGCCGTAGCGCTGTTGGGCCTGCACGGCGCAGGTGCGGTGCTCGTGCCACTGAACACGCGCTTCAAGGGACCGGAGGCCGCCTACGTGCTGGCCAAGAGCGGCGCCAAGGTGCTGTGCTGCGTGACCGACTTCCTCGACACCGACTACGTGGCGCTGCTGCGCGCCGCGGCGGGCGGGCCCGTCGACGGGCGACCGGTGGCGGACCTCGACGAGTTGACCCACGTGGTCGTGCTCCGAGGCGACCCGGCCGAAGGCACCATGTCGTGGCCGGACTTCCTCGATGCCGGGGCGGCGGTGCCCGTCGCCGAGGCCGAGCAACGCGCCGGCGCCGTCGCACCCGACGACCTGTCGGACATCTTGTTCACCTCGGGCACCACCGGGACCCCCAAGGGCGTGATGACGGCGCACGCGCAGAACCTGCGCTCGTTCTCGGCATGGGCCTCGGTCGTCGGCCTGCGCCAGGGCGATCGCTACCTCATCATCAACCCGTTCTTCCACGCCTTCGGCTACAAGGCGGGCATCCTGGCGTCGCTCATGATGGGCGCCACGATCTACCCGCAGCCGGTGTTCGACGTGCCGACGGTGATGGCCCGCGTCGCCGACGAGCGGATCACGATGCTGCCTGGGCCCCCGACGCTGTACCAGACGATCCTGCACCACCCGGACTTCTCCGGCTTCGATCTGTCCTCGTTGCGCCTGGCCGTGACGGGCGCGGCGGCGATCCCGGTCGAGCTGATCGTGCAGATGCGTGCCGAGCTCGGCTTCGAGACGATCATCACCGGCTACGGCCTCACCGAGGCGTGCGGCATCGCCACCATGTGCCGCTGGGACGACGACGCCGAGACCATCGCCACCACCTCGGGCCGCGCCATCCCGGACGTCGAGGTGCGCTGCGTCGACGACGCCGGGGCGGAGGTGCCGCGGGGCGAGCCGGGTGAGGTCGTCCTGCGGGGGTACAACGTGATGCGCGGCTACTTCGACGAGCCCGGCGAGACGGCGGTGGCGCTCGACGCCGACGGTTGGCTGCACACGGGGGACATCGGGATCATGGACGACCTCGGCTACCTGCGCATCACTGATCGCATGAAGGACATGTTCATCGTTGGAGGCTTCAACGCCTACCCGGCCGAGATCGAGAACCTCATGCTCGCCGACGAGCGGATCGCCCAGGTCGCCGTGGTCGGCATCCCCGACGAGCGGATGGGCGAGGTCGGCTGCGCCTTCGTCGTGCTCCGACCGGGTGCCGAGGCGACGCCGGAGGAGTTGATCGCTTGGTGCCGCGAGCACATGGCCAACTACAAGGTGCCCCGCCGGGTCGAACTGGTCGACGTGCTGCCGCTCAACGCCACGGGCAAGGTGCTCAAGTTCGAGCTGCGCGCTCGGGTCACCGATGCCGCCTCGTCCTAGGATCGTCGCCACGGAGGTGCGCCATGGCCGAGTCGAACCGCTGCCCCGAGTGCGGGGCGGACAACGATCCCGATGTCCGGCGTTGTCGGGTCTGCGCCAACCTGCTCAACGCGCAGGCGCCCGAGGAGGTCGTCGACGACGATCCAACGCCGGCCGCCGACGTCGAGTGGTCGCCTGACGCGCCGCTGTCGAGTGGCGAGCCGGACCTGAGCGCGGCCGAGATCGATCGCATCGCTCGCGAGTCCGTGCGCTCCGAACGGATGGCGAAACGACCCCGCCTGCTGCGCAAGGTCTTCAAGGAGGACGACGAGGTCTGACGGCCCTCGAGCGCGGTTGCCGTCGGGTGGCGCGAGTTTCTAACGTGGCGTCAGATTTTCCGCGGCGGCACGGGTCGGCGCGGGTGACCGGGAGAACCCACCTGTGGATCTGCGCTACTCCGAGGCCGAGCTGGCGTTTCGGGCCGAGCTGCGGGCCTGGCTCGCCGAGGTGCTGCCCACCTTGCCCCCCAAGCCCGACCCGGACGACTGGCCGGCACGACGTGCCTTCGACACCGGCTGGCAGCGGCTGCTCTTCGAGGCCGGCTACGCCGGGATCAATTGGCCGACCGAGGTCGGCGGGCGCGGTGCCACCCTCACCGAGCAGCTGATCTACCTGGAGGAGACGACGCGCGCCGGCGCACCGTACGTCGGCGTGAACTTCGTCGGTTTGCTGCACGCGGGCCCGACGCTGATGACCGAGGCGTCCGACGAGCAGAAGGCGGCACACCTGCCGCGCATCCTGCGCGGCGACGAGGTGTGGTGCCAGGGCTTCTCGGAACCCGGGGCGGGCTCCGATCTCGCCGCGCTGTCCTGCCGGGCCGAGCTCGACGGGGACGAGTACGTCATCACCGGTCAGAAGATCTGGACGTCGTTCGCCCAGGTGGCCGACTACGGCGAACTGCTGGTGCGCACCGACCCGGACGCCCCCAAGCACAAGGGCATCACCTGGCTGATCCTGCCCATGGATATCCCGGGGATCGAGATCCGGCCGCTGCAGACGATCGTCGGGTCGACCGAGTTCAGCGAGGTCTTCTTCGACGAGGCGCGCGTCCCGGTGGCCAACCGGGTCGGGGCCGAGAACGACGGGTGGCGCATCGCCATGGTGACCTTCTCGTTCGAGCGCGGCACCGCGTTCATCAGCGATCTGGTCGAGACGGACCGGATGATCAGCGATCTCGTCGCGCTCGCCAAGAAGGTCACACGACGCAGCGCCACAGCGTGGGACGACAAGGCGTTGCGGCGCGAGGTCGGGAGGATGCAGGCCGACATGGACGCGCTGTGGGCCTTGACCAAGCGCAACCTGGCGCAGGCCGACCGGCACGGCGTCCCCGGCCCCGGCGGCTCGGTCGTGAAGCTCTACTACTCCGAGCTCTTGCAGCGGCTCACCGATCTGGCCATGCAGATCCTCGAGCGGGCCAGCCTGTCGCGCACCGACGTGGCCGGACTCGGCTCCGGCGCGTTCGTCGAGGAACGGTTGCGGTCGACGTCGTTCACGATCGCCGCCGGCACCAGCCAGATCCAGCGCAACATCGTCGCCGAGCGGATCCTCGGCCTCCCGAAGGACCGGTAGCGAAGATGGACTTCGAGCTGTCGAGCGATCAGCAAGCGCTGGCCGAGGGCATGCGCGCCTTCTGCGCCGGCCGGTTCGCCATGGCCACCGTGCGCGGCCTGCAGGACGTCGGGGTCGAGCGTGACCTGTGGCGCGAGCTGGCGGAGATGGGGGTGTTCTCGTTGCGGCTCTCCGAGGCCGAGGGCGGTGTCGGCCTGGGGTGGGCCGACGCAGCGCTGGCCTTCGAGGAGCTCGGCCGGGCGTTGGTGCCGGGTCCGCTCGTGTGGACGCACCTGGCGGCGGGGCTGGTGCCCGGCGCGGCCGACGGCTCCGTGGTGGTGACCGGGACGTGGCGGGACGAACCGACGGGTGTGATCCCGTTCGCCGGCACCGCGGACGCGGTGGTCGTGCTCGACGACGCCGGCGTGTGGCTGGTCGACGGCTCCGATCTGGTCGTCGCTCCGGTGGACGTGCCGCTCGACCCGTGGACGCCGTGCGGGGTGGTGCAGGGCGAGCTGCCGCAGGGACGCCAGATCGGTGACGCGCTCGCGGCCACGGCGCTGCGGCGTGGCGGTGCCGTGCTGGTGGCGGCCCAGCTGCTCGGCATCGCCGAGGCGTCGACGGACCTCTCGGTGGCGTTCGCCCGCGAGCGGGTGCAGTTCGATCGGCCGATCGGGACCTTCCAAGCGCTCAAGCACCTGATGGCGGACATGCTCGTGCGGACCGAGGTCGCCCGCTCGGCGGTGTATGCCGCCGGGGTCACCCTCGACGACCCTGAGGTCGGCGATGCCGACCGGGCGGTGGCGGCCGCCAAGGTGACGGCGACCGAGGCCGCGCTGGGCAACGGCAAGACCTGCATCCAGGTGCACGGTGGCATGGGCTACACCTGGGAGGTCGACGCCCACCTCTTCTTCAAGCGGGCCTACGCCCTGGCGCCGGAGTTCGGCACGGTCGACGACTGGTCGGAGCTGCTCGCCGACCTGCTCGACGCCGCGGGCTGACGCGCGGCGGCACGCGCACGCCACACTGGAGCCGTGGCCCTCGATCCTGCGACGGTGCTCAAGCGTGGCGTCACGCGTCGATGCCCGGTCTGCGGACACCGACGGATCTTTCGGCGCTGGCTGTGGATGGCCTCGCACTGCCCGCGTTGCGCCTTCCACTTCAACCGGGTGCCCGGACACTGGCTCGGGTCGTGGTTCCTGAACGTCCTGGTCACCCAGGGGGTGGTGGTGCTGATCCTGGTCGTCTTCGGCGCTGCCACCTGGCCGGACGTGCCGGTGACGGCGATGACCGTCGCCGCCGGAGCGGCGGCGGTCCTCGTCCCGCTCGCCTTCTTCCCCTTCGCCCGGACGATCTGGGTGGCGATCGAGCTGGCGATGCGTCCCCTCGAGCTCGACGAAGGGGTCGCCCCGGGCTTCGAGCTGGAGCCCGACATCGCCTCGTTGCGGGCCGAGGCGACCCCGGCTGGGCGCGATCGAGGTGACGCCGCCGGCCGGTAAGGTGGCGCCGTGCGTCGCAGCCTGTTGATCGTGGTCGCCCTCACCGCACTCGCCGCTGGGGCGTGCGGGACGGCGGCGGAGACGTCGGCACCTCCGCCGACGGTGCCGACCGCCGGATCCCAGGCGCCGGGTGGCGAGGGGGTGGCGTCGGGTTCTGCCACCGCCAATTCGGTGGCGCCGACGGTGCCGCCGTCGGTGGAGCCGACTCCGGCGGCCGACCCTGCCGACCCGCTCGCTCCGGGTGCAGACCCGGCAGCGGTCCCCGGTGCGACGCCGCCCCCGGACGCTCCACCGGTGACGTACGACGAGGCCATGTTGCCGTGGTGCTCAGCGTTGGGCGGGCCGGTCGATGCCATCGAGCAGTCGGCAGGGCCGGACGGCACCATGGCGTTGCCCCAGCTGATCGAACCGCTCCGAGCGTCCCTCGCCGTGGCGCCCGACTTCATGGTCGAGCCCACCAATCGCCTGATCGGGGTGCTCGAGCGGCTCAAGACGGCGATCGACGCCGGTGAGGTGACCGACCGCGACTCGATGGTGCGGTGGGGCCTGGTCAACCTGTCCGCCGAGGAGATCACCTCGCTGCAGAACGACCTGTTCGCCATCACCGATGTGATCGGTCGCAACTGCCCGCCGACGTGACGGGGCCATGCCGGCCACCCGACCACAGGCCGCCGTCGTGCGGCGCGGCTACCGGCTGCGGCTCTCACCGCTGAACCGGTGGGGCCGCACAGCGGTGCTGGTGGTCCTCGGGGGACTGTTCGTCGACGGGATCCTGCGTCCGCAGGGCGATGGGGTGTGGCAGCTGCTGAGCATCGTCGGTCTGGCGTTGTCGCTGTGGGGCCTGCGGATCCTGCACGGTCCGGCGATCGTGGTGCGGCCGAGCGGCCTGCGTGTCGAGCCCCGCTGGCCGCTGCGGCGCGACATCGCGTGGTACCGGATCTACGGCGTCGACGTCATCCCGGGCACGTGGACGCTCGAGGTGGAGCTGAACCCCGGCGAACGCGTGCCGTTGCCGTGCGTCGATGGGGTGGATGACCTCTACGAGCGCGTCGAGGCCGCCCGGGCCCAACTCGGCAGCTGACGCGACGCGACGCGCTCAGATGCGCGCGTCGCGCCCTTCCCAGTAGGGGTCGCGCAGCTTGCGCTTGTAGAGCTTGCCGTTCGGATCGCGCGGCAACTCCGGGACGAAGTCGATCGACTTCGGCCGCTTGTACTTGGCGAGCTTGTCGGTGCAGAACGCCATGATCTCGTCGGCGAGCTCGGGGCCGGCCTCGACACCTTCGGCCGGCTGGACCACGGCCTTGATCTCCTCGCCCCAGTCCTCGTGGGGGATGCCGAACACGGCGACGTCGCCGATCTTGGGCATGGTGAGCAGCACGGACTCGATCTCGGCCGGGTAGATGTTGACGCCGCCCGAGATGATCATGTCGGACTTGCGGTCCTTGAGGAACAGGTAGCCGTCGTCGTCGATGAGGCCCCAGTCGCCGACGGTGAAGAACCCGTCCTTGCGGTTGTCGTTCGTCTTGGCCTTGTCGCCCTTGTACTCGAAGTCGGCCATGGCGAGGCTCATGTACACGGTGCCCTCGACGTTGGGGCCGAGCCACTCGCCGGTCTCGTCGTCGTGGACCCGGACCTCGAAGCCCTCCCACGCCTTGCCCACGCTGCCCGGCTTCGTGAGCCACTCCGACGCCGTGATGATCGTGCCGCCGCCTTCGGTGGCGGCGTAGTACTCCATGATGGCGTCGCCCCACCAGTCGATCATCTGTCGCTTGATCTCGGGCGGGCACGGCGCCGCGGCATGGACCATGCAGCGCGTCGACGAGCAGTCGAACGAGGCGCGCACGTCCTCGGGCAGGGCGAGCATGCGGTGGAACTGGGTCGGCACCATGTGCGACGTCGTCACGCGGTGGGCGTCGATGCGCTCGAGCATCCCCTGCGGGGTCCAGCGGTCCATGAGCACCACCTTGTGGCCCATGTGGAGCGAGTTGGCCGTCCACAGCAGCACGGCCGTGTGGTACAGCGGTGAGCCGGTGATGTGGACGTTGTCGTCGAACGGCTCGATGCCGAACATCGACTGGTAGCCGGTGTAGAGCGCCGCCAGGTCATCGGGGTCGATGTCGACGAGCGGCCGCTTGACGCCCTTGGGCTTCCCGGTGGTGCCGGAGGTGTAGTGCATGGGTGCGCCGGCGGTGCGGCCCTCCGGGGCCGTCTCGGGCTGACCCGCCGTGAGCTCGGCGAGCGGACGCATCCCGGGCACGTCGCCGATGCTGAAGAGGTGGTCGGCGTCGATGCCCTCGATCTCGGCCAGCGCCTTGACGACCTCGTCGGCGTGCTCACCGCTGCCGACGAAGACGTTGGCGTCGGAGTCGTTGACGATGTACGCGATCTCGGTGCCGACCAGGTGATGGTTGATCGGGGTGAAGTAGCACCCGATCTGCAGCGCGCCGAAGTACAGGGTCAGGAACTCGAACGAGTTCGGCAGCACGCAGGCGACGGTGTCGCCGGCGCTCACGCCGAGGGCCCGGAGGCCATGGCTGACCTGGTTGGCGGCAGCGAGCAGCTCGCCGGCCGTGTGCTCGTCACCGGACGGGTCGACCACCGCCACCCAGTCCGGATTGGCCGTGGCGATCCGCCAGAAGCCCAGCTGCACGTCGTCGCTCATGAGTCCCTCCCGCGTTCTGACGCCTCGTCAGGTCCTGGGCAGGATAGGAGCGGCGCCGCCGTTGGGCAACACCGCCGGGTTCGCCCGCCGCGGCGGGGGCGGGTACCGTCCGGGTCCCACAACTCACGAAGCCCAGGGGGGATTCCATGCGCGCAGCGGTGCTCCGCAACCTCGGAGATGAGACGCTCGAGCTGGTCGACGACATCGAGCTCGTCGAGCTCGGCCCGACCGACGTCAAGGTCCAGATCAAGTGCACCGGCGTGTGTCACTCGGACCTGCACGGCATGAAGGGCGACCTGCCGCAGGGCGCGCCGTTCGTGCCGGGGCACGAAGGTGCCGGCGTCGTGACCGAGATCGGCTCTGCCGTGACGAGCGTGAACGTCGGTGACCACGTCGTGGTCGCCTGGTCGCCCCCGTGCGGCAAGTGCGTCGCCTGCGTCGATCAGAAGTCGCCGCACCTGTGCGTGATGATCCAGTTCGCCGTCGCCGCCATCCCGCGCTTCGTGCAGAACGGCTCGCCGGTGTGGGGCTTCGCCGGCACGGGCACCTTCGCCGAAGAGGTGATCCTCCCGCAGGAGGCCGCCATCGTCATCGACAAGGACGTCCCGTTCGAGATCGCGTCGCTGATCGGCTGCGGTGTCACCACCGGTGTCGGGGCCGCCATCAACACCGCCAAGGTCGAGCCCGGCAGCACGTGTGTGGTCTTCGGCTGCGGGGGTGTCGGCATGTCGGTCATCCAGGGGTGCCAGATCGCCGGCGCTGCAGCCATCGTGGCCGTCGACCTCAACGCCGACAAGCAGGAGCTGGCCAAGCGCTTCGGGGCCACCCACGCCTGCAGCCCGGACGGCCTCGCTGCCGTGCAGGCCGAGGTCTGCGGCATGGCCGGCGGGTTCGACTACGCCTTCGAGGCGATCGGCCTGCCCCAGACGGTGCGCGCGGCTTATGACGCCGCCCGTCGGGGTGGCACGGCCGTGGTCGTGGGCGTGGGCAATGCCGCTGCCACGGTGGAGCTGAACATGTTCGAGCTGTTCTTCCAGGAGCGCACCCTCAAGGGCTCGTACTACGGCTCGGCCGACGTGCGCAGCGACTTCCATCGCCTGCTGCGGCTGTGGAAGGCCGGCAAGCTGGATCTCGAAGGCATGATCTCGGCCCGCATCGGGCTCGACGACGTGAACGAGGCCATCGACAAGATGATCAAGGGCGAGGTCATCCGCTCGGTCATCACGCTGTAGCCCGCGCACCGCACCGAAATCGGTGTGGCCGCTCCGGTATGCCGGAGCCGCCACACCGATTTCGCCGTTTTCGGCCCCGCCGACCCCGACGCTGGAGTTGGCAAAAACTAGAATTGGTTCTAATCTGACGCCTCGTCGGATTCCCACGGGGACCAACAGGGAGGGACCATGGCCGAGCCTGAGCTGCTCGTCGCGCCGAACGTGATCGAATACCCGTTCAGCCGCACGACCGGCCCCATGATCGGCGCCTTCATGACGGCGCTGCGCGAAGGGTTCATCGTGGGCTGCAAGGCGGCCGATGGGCGCGTCATCGTGCCGCCCGTCGAGTACGACCCCGACACGGCCGAGACGCTGACCGAGGTCGTCGAGGTCGGCGACGCTGGCGTCGTCGCGTCCTGGTCGTGGGTGCGCGAGCCGATCGACGGCCACCCGCTCGACGGCCCGTTCGCTTTCGCCCTGATCACGCTCGACGGTGCTGACGTGCCGATGCTGCACGCCGTGGACACCGGCGGCGACCCCGGTGCCATGGCCACGGGCATGCGCGTGCGGGCACGGTGGGCGCCCGAGCGCCCTGCCGATCTCGACGACGACGCCGACGATCCGACGCACTACCGCTGCGGTTCGATCCTCGACATCGCCTGCTTCGAGCCGGAGGGAGCCCGATGAGCGACATCGTCCTGCCCGATCGTCTGCGCGACGTGGCGGAGCCCGTGCGGCGCATCCGCACGCCGGCGCGCCTCGACTACGTGTTCATGGCCGGCAAGGCCACGAGCCGCTTCCTCAACGCCGTGGCGGAGAAGCGCCTCGTCGGCCAGCGGTGCCCGGTGTGCCGCAAGGTCTACGTGCCGCCGCGCGGCGTGTGCCCCACCGACGGCGTCCCGACCGAAGAAGAGATCGAGTTGCCGCACGTCGGCACCGTCACCTCGTTCTGCGTCGTGAACGTCCAGTTCTACGGCCAGGTGATGGAGCTGCCGTACGTGAGCGCGTTGATCCTGCTCGACGGCACGGACATCCCCTTGATGCACCTCATCCAGGAGGTGCCGGCGGATCAGGTGCACATGGGCATGCGCGTCGAGGCGGTCTGGGTGAGCGACGACGAGCTCGGACCGACCCTGGAGTCGATCAAGTACTTCCGCCCCAACGGCGAGCCCGACGCCGACTACGAGACCTACAAGGACAACGTGTGATGCGCGACATTGCGATCATCTCGTTCGCCCAGACGCATCACGCCCGGGCGATCGAGCAGGAGAACGAGGTCGAGATGCTCCAGCCGGTGGTGGTCGAGGCAATCGCCAAGGCAGGCATCACGAAGGACCGCATCGACTTCGTGTGCTCAGGGTCGGCCGACTACCTCGCCGGCATGGCGTTCAGCTTCGTGTTGACGCTCGACGCCGTCGGGCCGTGGCCGCCGATCTCGGAGAGCCACGTCGACATGGACGCCGCCTGGGCGGTGTACGAGGCCTGGGTGAAGATGCAGATGGGCAAGGCGGACATCGCGCTCATCTACGGCTACGGCAAGTCGTCGCCCGGCAACATCCGCCGGGCGCTGACCCGCCAGCTCGATCCGTACACGTTGCAGCCGCTGTGGGCCGACCCGGTGAGCCTGGCGGCCATCCAGGCGCGTAGCGCGCTCGATGCCGGCGCCGTGACCACCGAGGCGATGGCCGAGGTGGCGGCCCGGTCGTGGCGGAGCGCCCAGGACAACCCGTTCGCTCAGCTCAAGGGCGATCTCGCCGCCGCCGACGTGCTGGCGTCCGAGCCGTTCGTCGATCCGCTCCGCCGCCACGACTGCGCGCCGATCACCGACGGCGCCGCCGCTGTGGTGCTCGCCGCCGGCGACGTGGCACGGGAGCTCTGCGAGCGACCGGCATGGATCCGAGGCATCGACCATCGGATCGAGCCGCACATGCTCGGCGTGCGGGATTTGACGACGTCGGCCTCGACGGCGATCGCCGCCGCCAAGGCGGGCGTCGCCGACGGTCCCGTCGATGTGGCCGAGCTGCACGCGCCGTTCAGCCATCAGGAGCTGATCCTCGCCGCCGCTCTGGGCCTCGGCGACGAAACGGCGATCAACCCGTCGGGTGGTGCGCTCTGCGCCAACCCGGTGATGACCGCCGGTCTGGTGCGCATGGGCGAGGTCGCCCAGCGCGTCATCGACGGCACGGCGAACCGGGGCGTGGCGCACGCCACCTCGGGCGCCTGCCTGCAGCAGAACCTCGTGTGCGTCCTGGAGGGGGAGTGATGGGAGCTGAGCGCGTCGCCGTCGTCGGCATCGGCCAGACCAAGCACGACACGATCTTCGACGGGTCCATCGCCGGGCTCGTCCGCACCGCTGCCGAGCGGGCCCTGGCGGACGCCCGGATGACCTGGGCGGACATCGACGCCGTGGTCATCGGCAAGGCGCCGGACTTCTTCGAGGGCGTGATGATGCCCGAGCTCTACCTCGCCGACGCCCTCGGCGCGGTGGGCAAGCCGATGTTCCGGGTGCACACCGCCGGATCGGTCGGCGGGTCGACCGCCATCGTGGCGCAGGACCTGATCGCGGCGGGCATCCACAAGAAGGTGCTCACCGTCGCCTTCGAGAAGCAGTCCGAGTCCGAGGCGATGTGGGCGCTGTCGCTGCCCATCCCGTTCCAGCCGCCGATGCACGCCGGTGCGGGCGGGTACTTCGCACCGCACATCCGGGCCTACATGCACCGGTCGAAGGCGCCGGATCACGTCGGCATCCTGGTGGCGGTCAAGGACCGGCTCAACGCCTGCAAGAACCCCTACGCCCACCTCCACGAGCACGACATCACCTTCGACTCCGTCAAGGACTCGATGATGCTGTGGGATCCGATCCGGTTCTCCGAGACGTGCCCGAGCTCGGACGGCGCCTGCGCCATGGTGCTGACCGACGAGGCGGGCGGCGACGCGGCCGCTGCCGACGGCCGTGCGCCGGCATGGGTGCACGGCACGGCCTTCCGATCCGAGCCGACGATGTTCGCCGGTCGGGACCAGGTCAACCCCCAGGGCGGCCAGGACTGCGCCGCCGACGTCTACCGGCAGGCCGGCATCACCGATCCGCGTCGAGAGATCGATGTCGTCGAGATGTACGTCCCGTTCTCCTGGTTCGAGCCGATGTGGTTGGAGAACCTCGGGTTCTGCGAGGAAGGCGAGGGCTGGAAGCTGGTCGAGCAAGGGGTCACGCAGATGGACGGCGACCTGCCGGTCAACTGCTCGGGCGGCGTGCTGTCGTCGAACCCGATCGGCGCCTCGGGCATGTTGCGCTTCGCCGAGGCCGCCATGCAGGTGCGCGGCCAGGCAGGCGAGCATCAGATCGACGGGGCTCGCACAGCGCTCGGCCACGCCTACGGCGGCGGCTCGCAGTTCTTCGCCATGTGGATCGTCGGTGCCGCCAAGCCCTGACGTGACCGGGGCGCGCGGCCGGCTCGCCGGCAAGGTCGCCCTCATCACCGGTGCCGCGCGCGGCATGGGCGAGTCGCATGCACGCCGCTTCGTGGCAGAGGGGGCGCGCGTCGTGCTGAGCGACGTGCTCGACGATCTCGGCGCCGCGGTCGCCGCCGACCTCGGCGACGCCGCGGTGTTCGTGCACCACGACGTGACGTCCGAGCAGGGCTGGACCGACGCCGTGGCCCGAGCCGAGGACGCCTTCGGCGGGCTCGACGTGCTGGTGAACAACGCCGGCATCTTGCGCTACCACGCCGTGCAGGAGACACCCCCCGAGGAGTTCCGGCAGGTGCTGGACGTGAACCTCGTGGGCCCGTTCCTGGGCATCCACGCCGCCACCGAGCTCCTGAGTCGATCGGGGCATGGTTCGGTCGTGAACATCTCGAGCGTGAGCGGCATCATCGGCACGCCGATCACGGCGGCCTACGTGTCGTCGAAGTGGGGGCTGACCGGGTTGACCCGTGCCGCCGCCATCGATCTCGGCGCACGCGGCATCCGCGTGAACTCGGTACATCCGGGTGGGGTCAACACGCCGATGACCGGTGAAGGCATCCCGGACGAGGCCTTCGAGCCGTTCTACCGGCGGCTGCCGATCAGCAGGCTCGGCACGCCGGAGGACGTGTCGAACCTGGTCGTCTTCTTGGCGTCGGACGAGGCGTCGTACGTCACCGGCGCCCAGTACGTCGTCGACGGCGGGCAGTCGGTCGGCGACCTGTCGCTGTTCTCCTGAAATCCTCTGTGCCGGTCAGACACTCTTCCTGGCCGTCCTTGTGCATCGACGCCCGTGACCACCGGTCCGGCCGCTCAGCGGTCGAGGCGCAGCACCGAGCGGGCGTTGTCGCGCAGGAACTTCGGCCAGACCTCGTCCTTGAACGGCACCGACGGCATGTCGCCCCAGATGCGGTCGTAGGTGAGCCCGGCGGGGAAGTAGCCGGCGTAGAGGACCTTGTCGGCACCGCGGGTGTTGGCGTAGTCGATGATCGCCCGGTCGTAGTGCTTCGGCGCGAACGCCGAGGTGGAGTAGTAGAGGTTGGGCCACTTCAGCATCAGCTTCACGGCCAGGTCGCACCAGGGCTGGGCGCCGTGGCGCATCACGAACGTCAGCTCGGGGAAGAACCAGCACACCTCGTCGATCAGCTCGACCTTCTGCGGTGCCATGGGGACGCGCGGACCGGGCACGCCGGCGCAGACGAAGATCGGGATGTCGAGCTCCACGCACTTGGCGTAGATGGGGTAGTACCGCTTGTCGTTGATCGGCACCTGGTAGCCGGCGGGGAAGGTGGTGGCGGCCACGACGCCGAAGCGCTCGTGCATGTCCATGAGGTACCGGATGGTGTCCATGCCGCCGTTGGGATCGAGCTCGACCGACGCCAGGAAGCGGTCGGGGTGATCCCGCAGGGCGCGCACGGCGTCGGGACGGTCGTCGCGCACGCCCACCATCGCCTGGGCGACACCGAACCGGTCGAGGTTGTCGAGCACCACGGCCACCGTGTCGACGTTGTCCTCGAGCTCGGGCGGGATGTCGTTGAACATGTACTGGGCCGGGAAGGTGAACTCCTCCTTGGACTCCTTGTCGCGCAGGTGCGGGTCGAGGAACCGGTACACCTCGCGCCGGTCGGCTTTGGGGAACCCGACCATCGTGTCGATGATCTCGATCCCGTCGAACGGTGCGGTCGCGTCGGCCATGTCCCGAGTCTAGAACGCGTTCTAGTCCCGGACCCGAACTGACCGTTCTGGTGCGGAAACCGGTGCGTTCCTGGCGCGGTGTCACTACCAGAACGAGTGGGTTGGGGTGACGGGGGGTCGGGGGCAGGTCGGTGTACGTTGCGCGCTGTGGACGCGCGGGTGCTGGTGGTGTCGTTGGCGTGGGCGGTGGGGTTGGCTGGCCTGTTCGCCGGCCTCGTGCGTCTGTTCCGGCGCCGCGAGCCCCCGGGCATCGGGGCCGTGGCCTTGGCGCTGTTGATCACGTGTGGCGTGGCGTTCCCGGCGCTGGTCGTCGTGACGCGCGTCGCCCGCCTCGACGTCTTCGGCGTCGCCAGCCTGATCTGGTGGACCGTCATCGTGGGTATCCCGCTGGCGGGGATCCTCGTGCTGGCGCAGCACCCGCGTCGCGCGGTGGCGTGGATCGCGTGGGGCGCGGTCGTCGTGCCGCTCGTCCTCAGCTGGTGGGGCATGCGCATCGAACCGTCCAAGCTCGAGGTGGTCGAGACGGCGGTGGCCGTGCCGAGCGAGCGGGCGGGTGCGGTGCCGGTCCGCGTCGGCGTCATCTCCGACATCCAGTTCCGCCAGGTCGGCGATCACGAGCGCGAGGCCGTCGAGCGGCTCAGCGCCCAGCGGCCGGACGTCATCGTCGTCGCCGGCGACATCTACCAAGGTCCCCAGGACGGCTTCGAGGCGCAGCTTCCTGCCATCCGGTCGTTGCTCGGCGGCCTCCAGGCCCCCGGTGGGGTGTACCTGGTGGGCGGCGACGTCGATCAGCCCGAGACTCGTCTCGCCCAGGTGGTCGAGGGCACCGGTGTCCGGTGGTTGCGCAACGAGATCGTCGACGTGCCGGTGGGGGACCGTACGGTCCGCATCGGTGGGGTCGAGTTGTCGTACGCCTCACCCGCGGCGAAGGCGACCATCGAGGAGCTCCGCACGGCGCCGGGCGACGAGGTGCGCCTGCTCGTGTCGCACCGCCCCGATGTCGTGCTCGGCCTGCCGCAGGACGACCGTATCGACCTGACCATCGCCGGGCACACCCACGGCGGCCAGATCTCGGTGCCGGGCATCGGCCCGTTGGCGACCGCCAGCGGTGTGCCACGGGCCATGGCCGCCGGAGGGTTGCACGAGCACCTGGGCAACCAGATCTTCGTGACGACCGGCGTGGGGATGGAGCGGTCCCAGGCGCCGCCCGTGCGCCTCGGGGTGCCGCCGACCATCGGCGTCCTGACGCTCAGCAGCGGGCTCTGAGCTCGGCCACGGCGTCGCCGAACCCGTCGGCGATCCGCCACACCTCGGGCACCGTGTCCCCGCAGGCGATGACGCCGAAGTCCATGTTGCCCATGTTCGACAGCACCGTGATGTTGATCCCGGAGCCTTCGATCAGCGGCCCGAAGGGGAACACGCCCCCCACGCGGGCGCCGGCGAGGTAGAGGGGGATCGGCGGGCCGGGCACGTTGGAGATCACCAGGTTCTGCACCGGCGGCAGCGCGCCGCTGACGGCCGGGAGGGCGTACAGGCGAAGCGCCAGGTTGTAGAGGCCCGGCGGTGTCATCAGCGCCATGTCCTGGATGAGGTCGGCGCCCATGGCGTTGTGCACGGCCTTGGCGTCGAGCGTCTCGGCGTTGATGCGCGCCAGCAGCTCGACCGGGTCGTCCACCTCGAGCGGCAGCCGGACGAACATGTTGGAGACCTGGTTGGTGCCGACCCCGTCGGCAGCGTGCACCGATACAGGCACGGCGGCGATCAGCGGGCGTTCCGGCAGGTCGTCGTGTGCGAGCAGGTAGCGGCGCAGCGCCATCGCCGACGCCGCCAGCACCACGTCGTTGACCGTCGTGCCGAAGGTGTTCTTCGCCACCTTGATGTCGTCGAGCGACGCCTGGCCGAACGCCACGACCCGCTTCGCTGTGATGGGGGCGTTCAGGATCGTGCGCGGTCCGGTGAAGGGCAGCGCCGGCCGCAACCCGTCGTCGCCCACCGGCAGCACCGAGCGCGCCATCGTGGCGAGCGACGCCGTCGTACGCCCGATGGCGCGCACCGTGCGGAAGGGGTCGGCCAGGCGCGAGGCGACAGCATCGGTCGCCAGGTGCAGCTCGGACGGGACCTCGTCGGGCTCCCAGGGTGTGGCGGGTGGCTCCGGGTCGCCGGCGCCGGGTTCGAGATCGAGCAGATGCGCCATCAGGTCGGCGCCGGTCACCCCGTCGATGCACGCATGGTGCATCTTCGACACCAGCGCCAGGTTGCCGTCCGCCAGACCTTCGACCAGGGCCATCTCCCACAGCGGTCGGCTGCGGTTGAGCGGCGTGCTGGCGACGTCGCCGACGACTTCGGCGAGCTCCCGCATGGTGCCAGGCGCGTGCACCGTGACGCGTCGCACGTGGTTGTCCACGTCGAAGTCCGGGTCTTCGAGCCAGACGGGATGGTCGAGCCCGAGCGGCACCGGCAGCACCCGCCGCCGCAGCATCGGCATGAGGTGGATGCGCGCCCGGATGAGGTGCCGGAGATCGTCGAGCGTCAAGGGTGTGGCACGCGACGACGGATCGAGCACCAGCGTGCCGCAGACGTGCATGTGGTGCGTGGGCGTCTCCATGTACAGGAACGACGCATCCATTCCGCTCAACCGAAGCATGCGCGGGAGCCTAGACGTGGGGGTCGGCGCGGCCGGCGGTCAGCACCCGGCCGTCAGCACCAGCTGTCAGCACCAGCCGTCAGCACCAGGCCGTGGCGTCGAGCACGGCGTGCATCGTGCCGGCGTGGTTCGCCAGCGTGACGGCGCCGCCGGTGCCGAGCGGGAGCACCACGTGGTTGGCCACCGTCTGGCCGGCCGACCAGTTGAGGTTCGACACGGTCGGCATCGTCGCCCCCGCCGGCCAGATGGTCAGGTGCGACGTCGCCGACGTGCTCGTTGCCGTGGCGTTGCCGAACACGGCGCCGACGTCGACCGACGGGATGCCGGCCGCACCGGCGAGTGTGAGCGGCCGTTCGCCGCCGGCTGTCAGTACCCCGGCCGGACCGCCCGTGCCATCGCGGGTGTCGAGGACGCGCGTCGGGCCGATCAGGCGACACGCCCGGCCGCCGATCGGTTCCGGTCCGAGCCAACCGATCACGTCCACGATGACGTGGGCGGTGCCGCTGTTGTTGCGCAGCTGCAGCGTCCCGTCATCGCCGAGGCGGGTGATCACCATGTTCGGCACGGTGGCGCCGGCCGGCCAGTTCAGGTTCGACGATGCCGGCATCGGCGTGCCGGTGGGCCAGGCCGTGAGGTGCGACGCCGCCGAGGTGTCCGTGACGGTCACGTTGGCGACGATGCCAGTGGCTCCGTTGTCGGGCACGCCCAGCTGACCCGTCGGGTCGATGGTCAGCGTCCCGCCCGGGCCGAGCGCCGCTGCCGGTGCGCCCTGACCGAGGCGCGTGTCGACCAGACGCCCGGGCGTGACCGTGTGGAGGCGATCACCGTCCGGGTCGGGGCCGAGCCAGCCGAGCACGTCGACGATGACCTCGACCGAACCGGCGTTGTTCGTCAGGGCCAGCGTCCCGTCGGCGCCGACCGGCACGGTGGCGAGGTTGGCGCGGGTGGTGCCGGGCACCCAGTTGAGGGTCGACGCCGTCGGGGTGGGCGCGTCGCCGGGACCGACGGTCAGGTGCGACGCAGCGGAGCCACCCGTGACGGTGACGTTGGCCACGACGCCCGACACGCCCTCGTCGGGGATCGCCGTGGACGCCGTCGGGTCGAGGATGCGGGGCGTCGTCCCGACGGGCGTCGCCGGCCCGCCGATCCCCGTGCGCGTGTCGAGGATGCGTTCGGGCGCGATCGGGTGGAAGGAGGACCCGTCCTCGATCGGGTTGATCTCGGTGCCGAATCCCAGGTCGGCGAGCGACTGGTCGTAGAAGAAGTGCGCCATGCCCTCGCGCAGCACCTCCCAGTCGCCCGTGATCCCGTGGCCGCCGTTCGTGAAGGTGACGAGCTCACACGTGATCCGCACCCCAGCGGTGTCGCAGAAGTCCTTGGCGCCGCTGTAGGGGACCGTGCCGTCCTTGGTGCCGTGGAACAGGATCGCCGGCGGCTCGCCCGACTCTGCGTACCAGCCGTAGGTCATCCCGGCCAGCGACGCCACCCCCGCCAGACGCTCGGCGCGCGTCCAGGACTTGGCCGGCAGGTAGGCCTGGGTCAGCGACGCCACGGCGCCGGCCGAGTGCCCCGAGGCGAAGATCGCCTCCGGGTGCAGGCGGTAGGTGGCGGCATTCGCCCGCAGGAAGGACGAGGCGAACCCGATGTCGTTGGTGGCGCGCATCAGCGAGGCGAAGAACCGATCGTTGCTGAGCGCCTGCTGGATGCTCGAGTAGCTCGCCCAGCCGTTGCCCGGGTCGAGCCGGTAGCCGATGGAGACCACGACGAAGCCCCGCTTGGCGAGCTCCTCCGCCATCTCGACGCTGTCGCCGGCGCCCTTGCCGCCGAAGGCGAACCAGCCACCGTGGGCCCAGATGATCGCCGGCCGCTGCCGGGCGGTGTCGCCGACCGGCTCGTAGAGGTCGAGGTAGAGGTCCTCCCAGCCGTTCACGTTGAGCTGACGTGTGTACTTGATGTCCCTCGTGACCTTGACCTCGCTGAACACCTGGTCGAGGTAGCGCTCGCCCACGGCCGACGCCCCGGTGGCCGGGGCAGGGACTGCTGGCGCCGGTTGCGCGGACGTGCCGGGAACCGCGATGGACACGCTCACGAGGAGGGCGACCATCGCTGCCAGCGTGGCGATCGCCCCTCGGCGACGCGGTCCGGGCGTCCGCCTGCCCGGAAGATGCATGGCCAAGAGGGTAGCCCTCAGGTTGGGGCTGTTGTTTGCGCCACCCGGCTCGAGAGGCCGATCTTGCGGCGCGCCTCGCGCAGCACGTGCTGGTCCATGCCGTTGGTCAGGTAGACGAACGACACGCCGGAGTCGGGATCGCACCAGGCGATCTGCCCGCCGGCACCGTCGTGGCCGAAGGTGCGGGACGAGCCGCCGTGGCCGAAGCCGCGCACCTGGGCGTCGGGCGGGTCGCCGGCGACGATGAGGCCGAGCGAGCGGTGTGCCGGGTTGCCGCGCACCGGGTCGGGCAGGTCGCAGCGCACCTCCGTGCCCCAGGCGATGCGGTCCGGGCCCCAGAGGTCATGGGGATCATGCAGCAGCGCCTGGTAGAAGAGCGCCAGGGACGCGGCGTCGCTGATGCCACCGGCGCCGGGGAAACCGACGGCGCGCGTGGACGGATCGTTGAAGCCGACGAGCGCGTCGGCCGTGACCTCGCCGATCAGGTCCGCGATGTCGAGCGGCACGCCGATCACGGCTTCGAGCTCGGCCGGCGTGGGTGGCTCGCCCACGGCGACGATCGTGGCGATGTCGCCCTGGCGCTCGACTGGCTCGCCGAGCCGGAGTCGATCGAGGCCGTGGGGCGCACACACCCGTTCGTGCACGGCCGTGCGGTAGTCGGCGCCGGTGACCGCCTCGATGACGTCGGCGAGGATCCAGTGGCCTGCTGTCGGGTGGTACTCGAAGTGCGTGCCGGGTTCGAAGGTGGTGCGCCAGCGGGCGTACCGCTCGGCACGTCGGCGCGGGTCCGCGCCGTCCGCCGGCGGCATCGGCGCCGTCGGGAAGCCACCGGTGTGCACGAGGAGCTGCTCGATCGTGATGGCGTCCTTGCCGTTGGAG
>CAZYKR010000022.1:24444-25239 GCA_964648005.1 uncultured Iamiaceae bacterium | reverse complement strand
AAAGACTGGAATTTTGCTTGCTGCATGCGCGCGCAATCTAGGAGGGGCGAAAGCGGGCGGCAACCGCGACCGGCCGCATCGGAGGCATTCGCCCAGCGTTTGTGCGGCGCAAAATAGGCAAACCGGCCAGGCTCTCATCACGGCCTTTGAAGCGGCCCATTTATTACCGGAATATGAAGCGATCATGCGTGCTTAGAGGGTAACCCCTGCGTTTTTCGCGCTACCGATTCTGCCGGGACCGCTTATGTTGCATTGCAGAAGTCTGGAGGAAGACAGGGAGTGTCCTGGTTTAACGAAGGAGACACACCATGACGGCAATCACCTACGGCGCCACGGGCGCAGCGATTTCCACCTCGGCAGCCGCTGTGGCGGCGCCGGCGCCGACACGTCCGGCGGCGGGCACGTCGAGCACCTGGCGGTCGACGCCGCCGACGCCGAGGCACTCACGGCCGCCGCAGCCGGCGCCGTCGCCATCTACAACTGCGCCAACCCCACCGCCTACCACCGGTGGGTCGCCGAGTGGCCCCCGATGGCCGCCGCCATGCTCGACGCCGCCGAGGCGACCGGCGCCACCCTGGTCATGACCGGCAACCTCTACGCCTACGGGCCCGTCGACGGGCCGATCACCCCGGACCTGCCGCTCGCCGCACCCGGCACCAAGGGTCAGGTGCGAGCCCAGATGTGGGCCGAAGCTCTGGCTCGCCACGACGCCGGGCGCGTCCGCGTCGTCGAGGCCCGGGCCGCGGCCGGGGTCGGGCTCCCAACCGGGGCGGCGGGGCGTGAGCCACGGCTCGG
>CAZYKR010000022.1:0-24434 GCA_964648005.1 uncultured Iamiaceae bacterium | reverse complement strand
CGGACTTCGTCGGGCCACGCGTCACCGACGGCGGCTACCTCGGCGAACGTGCCGTCCCCCGCCTGCTGCGCGCCAAGGGCGTCAAGGTGCTCGGCGATCCTGACGCCCCGCACAGCTGGACCTACGTGCCGGATGTGGCGCGCACCCTCGTGACCCTCGGCGGCGACGACCGGGCCTGGGGTCGGGCGTGGCACGTCCCGACGGTGGCAGCCTGCTCGGCACGTCAGATGGTGGACGCGTTGTGCGACGCCGCCGGCGTGCCTGCGGTGCCGGTGGGGAACCTGCCGTGGGCGATGGTCCGTCTCGGTGGCCTCGTCGTGCCGATGCTGCGGGAGCTGGCCGAGACCCGCTACCAGTTCGACCGGCCGTTCGTCCTCGACAGCGCCGAGACGACCGAGGCGTTCGACCTCGAACCGACACCGCTCGACGCCCAGTGCGCCGCCACGGTGGCGTGGTGGCGAACGCACCTCGGCCTCGTCGAGCCGACGCTCGCCGCGGCCTGACCTTCACGCAACGTGCAGGGGTGCGCGGTCATCGGGCACGATGCTGCGATGACCGACACCCCCTGGCTCGACGACGCCTGCTCCCTGGTCGACGCGTTCCGCGCCGGCGAGCGCTCCCCGCGCGAGGAGCTCGAGGCCACGATCACCGCCATCGAGCGGAGCGACCTCAACGCCTTCTCCTTCCTCGATCCCGAGCGGGCGTTGGCCGCTGCCGACGACGCCGACGTCTCCAAGCCGTTCGGCGGTGTGCCGGTCGGCATCAAGGAGCTCGACCAGATCGAGGGGTGGCCCGACACCGGCGCGTCGCTCGTGTTCCGCGACCGCATCGCCACCAAGACCGGCCACGCCGTCGGCACGTTCATCGGTGACGGTGGCGCGGTGCCGGTCGGCCTGACGACGGCATCGGAGTTCGGCGGCCTGAACGTCAGCGTCACCAAGCTCAACGGGGTCACCCACAACCCGTGGCGCCACGGACGCACCGTCGGCGGCAGCTCGAGCGGCAGCGCCGCCGCCGTGGCCGGCGGCCTGGTGACGATCGCATCGGGCGGCGACGGCGGCGGGTCGATCCGCATCCCGGCCGGCTACTGCGGTCTGCTCGGCATGAAGGGCACCTACGGGCGCATCACCCGGGGACCCGACGCCTTCTTCCGCCCCGGCACCGTCGTGCTCGGCTGCCTCGCCCGCTCGGTGCGCGACGCGGCGCGCCACTACGACGTGTGCGCCGGCCCCGATCCGTACGATCCGTCCAGCCTGCCGAACCCCGGCAACTGGGAGGCGAACCTCGGCTCGACCGACCTGCGCGGCAAGAAGATCGCCGTGCTCCCGTCGATCGGCGGCGTGCGGCTCGAACCCGGCGTCGCCGACGCCATCCGGGCGCAGGCCGACGCGTTGATCGACGCCACCGGCATGGTCGAGGTGTCGATCGACCTGCAGCTGCCGAACTTGGCGGCGCAGTGGGCGATGGGCAACCTGTCGACCCTGCTCGCCGAGCTCGGTGACCGGTGGCCCGGCTGCGTGGACCAGCTCACCGACGAGATCGCCCTCGGCGCCCTGATGGCGTGGGCGCTCTACAACCTCAACATCGCCGCCGTCGCCGAGGAGCAGCGCATCCAGGCCAACGCCGCCATGGCCGAGGCGTTCGCGTCGGTGGACTACATCATCTCGGCGACGAACCCGGGGCCGGCCTTCGATGCCACCAAGACCAACTCCAGCCCGAACACCACCTTCATCGACCAGATCAAGGAGTACCGCGCCACCAAGCAGGCGGCCCGCGGCGGGCTGGCAGCGCTGCGGATCATCAACGGGGTCGTGCCCAAGTTCTCGAACGTGCTCGTCGAGGCGGTCGTCGAGAAGGTGCCCGACCTGGTGACGATGGGCGGCCTGACGATCATCTCGAACATCTACGGCAACCCGGCCGTGTCGATCCCGGCGGCGACCGTCGACGGCCTGCCCGTCGGGATGCAGGTGCTCGGCCGCCACCACCGCGACGCCGAGCTATTCGACGTAGCGCTGGCCTACGAGCGCGAGTTCGGCTGGGCCAAGGTGGCGCCGAGCGTCACGACGGGCGTCCCCGCCGCCGTCTGAGCTGACGCACGGCCGCGTCAGCTCTCCTTGGCGTCGGCCTCGATGGCCTCGGCGTCGGCCTTGAGTTGCTTGGCCTCGATCTTCTCCGCCTTGGCCATCGCCTTCTCGATCTTGGCCTCCATGTCAGAGACGCCGACCACGATCAGCCCGGCGGTGCCGGCGTCGAGGGCCTCGCCGACCTCCTTGAGGTCCTTGCGGCTCATGCCCGCAGCGGCATGCCCGACCACGGCGCCCATGATGGCGCCACCGGCCGTGGTCCCGGCGAGCAGGCCGGTGCCGATGGCGGCGGCGGGGAACAGGGCGATGACCAGCCCGGTCGCGAGGCCGACGCCGCCACCGAGGACGCCGCCGACCCGGGTCGGCGTCTCGTGCTTGGCGACGATCTTCACCTTGCCGTCGGCACGGCGCTCGATCACGGCGGCGTCGTAGGCGTCGATGAGCCCGGCTTCGACGTGCAGGTCCTTGACGGCGTCGTAGTCCGCCTTGGCATCCTCCACGTCGGCGTAGGTCCCGAAGAACGCGAAGAAGGTGTCGATGGCCATGGGTGCCTCCGTTGGCTGGTCGTGGCGTCAGCCCGGAAGCCTACGAGCCGTCGACGCTGCTGTCGTCGCCCCGATCGGGTGATCACCCCGGCGGCGTGTGCCAGGCTCGGCGCATGATCGTGCACCTGGTCGACGGCACCTACGAGCTGTTCCGCTACCACTTCGCCATGCCGTCGCACGTGACGGCCGACGGGCGAGAGGTCGCCGCCACCCGAGGCTGCGTCGGTACCTGCCTCAGCCTCCTCGAGGAGGGCGCCACCCACGTCGGCGTCGCCACCGACCACGTGATCGAGTCGTTCCGCAACGACCTGTGGCCCGGCTACAAGACCTCGGCCGGCATGCCGCCGGAGCTCCTCGCCCAGTTCGATCTCGTCGAGGACGTGTTGCGCGCCGCCGGCTTCGTGGTGTTCGCCATGGTCGAGCACGAGGCCGACGACGCCCTCGGCGCCGCCGCGGCCCTCGCCGCCACCGACGAGCGCGTCGACCAGGTCCGCATCTGCACACCCGACAAGGATCTCGGCCAGTGCGTCGTCGGCGACCGGGTCGTGCAGCTCGACCGGCGCAAGGGCGTGGTGTTCGACGAGGCGGGCGTGACCGAGAAGTTCGGCGTCGGGCCGGCCTCGATCCCGGACTACCTCGCCCTCGTCGGCGACAGCGCCGACGGCTTCCCGGGCCTCGCCGGGTGGGGCGCCAAGTCGACCGCCACCGTGCTCGCCCGTTACGGCCACCTCGAGGACATCCCCGACGACGTGCGCGACTGGGACGTCACGGTGCGCGGTGCCGGCAGCCTCGCCGCCACCCTGGCCGCCGAGCGGGAGCTGGCGATGCTGTTCCGCCACATCGCCACCGTCGACGTCACGGCACCGACCGTCGACTCGGTCGACGCCCTGGCGTGGTCCGGCCCGTCACCCGAGCTCGAGTCGCTGGCGGCGTCGATCGACGCACCGGGGCTCTGGGAGCGCGCCGTCACCCTCGCCGAGCGCCGCGCCTGACCGCGATCATCCCCGACGTGGTCGGCGTCGACGTGTGAAGCTGGGGCAGACCGACTCGTCTCGGAAGGGAGCGTCCCATGGCGAGCGACAAGAAGCCCTCGGCCGCCGGCATCGTCATCGGCATCGTCCTGATCATCTCGAGCTTCGTCGTCGGCATCGGCGGCTTCGTCGGCGGCGGCGTGCAGATGGTCTCGGCGTTCGACGGTATGGTCCCGCTCAACGAGGGCACGACCGCCACGGTGCAGCTGCAGGCCAAGGAGTACTGGGTCTACGGCACGACCTCGGCCTGGGGCGGTGGCGACGTGACGATCATCGATCCCGACGGCAACGAGGTGGCCATCACCACACCGACGATCGACTCCACCTACTCCAGCGGTTCGACCACCTACAGCGGCGTCGGCGAGTTCACCGCACCCGTCACCGGCGAGTACGAGATCACCGTCGACGAGGGCTTCGGCTCGTCGAGCACGCGCAGCGGGTCGAGCTCGTCCGGCGACGTGCTGCTCGGCCCACCCCTCGACTCGCTGCTCGGCACCTTCGCCTTGTGGGCCGGCGTCGGCAGCGTCGCCGCCGCCCTGCTGTTCATCGTGGGAATGATCGTGCTGATCATGTCGATCCTGCGGCGTTCGCGTTGGCGCAAGAACAACATGCCCACCAGCGGGTTCGGCGGGCCGTACGGCACGCCCGGCGGCTACCCGCCCCAGCCCCCGGGCGGCCCGGGGGCCTACCCGCAGCAGCCACCGGCTCCAGGCGGGTACCAACCACCACCGGCGCCCGGCGGGTACCAACCACCACCGGCACCGGGCGGGTACCAACCGCCACCGACACCGGGCGGGTACCAACCTCCCGCGCCGGGGGGCGTGCAGCCGCCACCGCCGCCGGGTGGCACCGGATCGTTCTGAGCGGGCCGCCGGGAGCGGGTTGCGCCGCTACCCGCCGAAGATCTGGCGGAGCTCGAGCGGGGGGACCTCCTCGAGCTGGGCGTACGTGCACGACGCGGCGTCGCGGTCGGGGCGCCACCGCACGAACCGGGCGCTGTGGCGGAACCGCCCGTTGAGCAACCCCTCGTAGGCGACCTCGGCGACGAGGTCGGTGCGCAGCGGCTGGAACGACAGATCCTTGGTGGCGTTCCATCGGCTCACGCCACCCGGGAGCCGCTGACCGTCGGCGCGGGCGTCCTCGACCGCCTCGACCCAGTGCGCCCACGGGTGCTCCACTGCGGCGTCGCCGTGGACCTCGCACGGGCCGAGCTCGGCCGCCAGCTCCGCGCGGCGCGCCGCCGAGAACGACGACGCCACGCCGACGTGGTTGAGACGACCCTGGTCGTCGTAGAGCCCGAGCAGCAACGACCCTGGACCGTCGCCGCTCTTGTGCGTGCGGTACCCGGCGACGACGACGTCGGCGGTGCGCTTGTGCTTGATCTTCAGCAGTGACCGCTTGCCCTGCTCGTAGACGCCCTCGAGCCGCTTGGCGATGACGCCGTCGAGGCCAGCGCCCTCGAAGTGCACGAACCACGTCGCCGCCAGGTCGACGTCGGTCGTCGACGGGCACAGGTACAGCGGAGGCTGCACGTCCGCCAGCACCTCGTCCAGCAGCGCGCGCCGCTCGGCCAGCGGGGTGTCGAGCAACGATCGGTCACCGAGCGCCAGCAGGTCGAAGGCCACGAACGACGCCGGCGCCTCGACCGCCAGCAGGTGGATGCGCGACTCGGCCGGGTGGATCCGCAGCTGCAGCGTGTCGAACGCCAACCCTTCGGGCGTGGCGATGACCAGCTCGCCGTCGAGCACACACCGCTCGGGGAGCCGCTCGAGGATCGGTCGCAACAGCTCGGGGAAGTAGCGGGTGAGGGGGCGCTCGTTGCGCGAGCCGAGCACGATCTCGTCGCCGTCGCGGAACACGATGCAGCGGAACCCGTCCCACTTCGGCTCGTACAGCCACCCGTCACCCGTCGGCAGCTCGGGCGACGCCTTGGCCAGCATCGGCGAGACGGGCGGGTTGACCGGGAGCTGCACGAGCGGGACCCTACCCGGGGGCGTCGGCCGACGGTCGCGGCGTCGCCCGGTGGGCTCGTACGGCGTCGAGCACCGCCGGAACGTCGCGCACGACGCGGAAGGCGCCACGGTGCGCCTCCCGCATCAGGCCGACGGCGACGGCGTGGTCGAAGAAGGCGCACAGGTGGTCGTAGTACCCGGCGAGGTTGACCAGGTAGATCGGCTTGTCGTGCAGGCCCACCTGGGCACGCACCGCGACCTCGAACAACTCGTCGAGCGTGCCGAGCCCGCCCGGGAGCGCCACGAAGACGTCGGCCAGCTCGATCAGCAGCGTCTTGCGCTCGGCGATCGAGTCGACGATGTGCAGCTCGGTGATGGCGGTGTGCGCCACCTCGCGGTCTTCGAGCTCGTCGGGGATCACGCCGAGCACCACGCCGCCGGCGTCGAGGGCGGCGTCGGCCAGCACGCGCATGGTGCCGACGCCGGCGCCGCCGTAGACCACCGCGGCGCCGAGCTGCGCCAAGCCGGCGCCGAGCGCCCGGGCGGCGTCGTCGTAGCTCGGGTCGGCCGGCGAGCGCGATCCGCAGAACACCGTGACCCGGAACGGTCGCGGCGCGCTCACGCCACCCGCTCCCGCAGCCAGGCCAGGTCGTCGGCGCGGCCGTCGCGTGCCGTCTCGACGATCACCGGAGCGTCCGCGGCGCGCACGACCGCCACCAGCAGGTCGGGGTCGATGTGGCCGTGGCCGAGGTGGGCGTGGCGGTCGCGCCCGGCGCCCGCTTCGTCGCGCGAGTCGTTGCAGTGGACCAGGTCGATCCGGCCGGTCACCGCCCGCACCCGGTCGACGAGCCCGACCAGCGCCTCGCCGGCGGCGTGGGCGTGGCAGGTGTCGAGACAGACCCCGACGTGGCGGTCGCCGATCGCCTCCCACAGCTGCGCCAGGTCGTCGACGTGGCGGGCCATGGCGTGCTGCCCGCCGGCGGTGTTCTCGATCAACACCCGCACCGGTGTCTCGAGCCGGTCGAGCGTCTCGACCCACCCGGCGATGCCGGCGTCCAGGTCGCCGAGGCCGGTGGCGTGACCGCCGTGCACCACGACGCCGGTGCCCCCGATGGCCTCGGTCACGTCGCACGTCGCTTGCAGCAGCTCGAGCGATCGCGCCCGCACCTCGGGCGTCCCGCTCGCCGGGTTCACCAGGTACGGCACGTGGGCGTAGATGGGCAGGCCCGACGCTCGCAACACGCCGGCATCGTCACGGGCCTTGGGTGCCTGCCAGCCGCGCGGGTTCGACAGGAACACCTGCACGCAGTCCGCCCCGTCGGCGGCGGCGTTGGCGATGGGATCGTCGGGTGCGACGTGGGAGCCGATGCGCACGGCGGGCAACCTACCGGCCACCGGACGCAGCACCGAACCGTTAGCCGCCGGTGGTCGTGGTGCTGGGCTGCGACAGCGCCAGCTCGTCCATGAGGTCGCCGACGCCGACGGTGTCGGCACGGTCGGGCACGGCGATGTCGACCGGCTCGCCGAGGTCGAGGTAATCGACCGTGACGGTCATCGAGAGGTCACCGAAGAGGTCGTCGATGCCGCCGCCGATGCCGGCACCACCCGATCCCGACGACCCCGGAGCGCCGGCCGTGGCCTCGCTGCCGTAGGCCAGCGTGAGCACGACCCGGCGCACGAGCCCTCCGTCGTCGACGTAGACATCGACGGGCAGGGGTGTGTCGAGCAGCGCATCCGCCGAACCGCCCAGGTGCGCCATCGAACGCTCCAGCTCGGAGCGCGCCTCGGGGTCGAGCCGCTCGGCGAGGTCGCCGAGCTCGAGCGTGGCGCGCTGGTGGGTGGTGTCGACGCCGTTGACCCGCTCGGCACCGACCACCGTGACCTCGGCCCCGGCCGCCGTCAGCCAGTCGAGCAGCGCGGCCGGGTCGAGCACGGGCATCGGCGAGGCCAGCTGGTCGAGGTCCTCGACCATCGACGGGTCGATCCCACGGGCATCGGCTTCGGCGGCGAGCTCGTCCGGATCGAGCCGGATCCACCGGTCGCCGCCGTCGACGAGCACGCCCATCGCCGGCGCCCGCACGTACACGACGTCGCCGTCGGTCACCGTCTCGACCGCTCCGCCCTCGGCGTCGGCGCCGGCGTCCCCGCCGTTGCCGAGCATGCCCAGCACGCCGTCCAGGGCCAGCGCCATGGACGAGCGCTGCGCCTGCGTGTCGAAGGCCCCGCTGCCGGTCAGCTCGACGGCGCCCGGCCCGACGTCGGAGAGCCCGGCGGTGAGGCGCATGGTCACCTCGACTCGGCCGGTACCGGCATCGGACGTGCGCGTCGCCGCCTCGGCGAGCGCCGCCCCGGTCGCCGGCGCGCCGTCGCGGGTGGCCTCGACGTCGGAACCACCGCCACCGCACGCCGCACCACCGATCGCTACTGCGGCCAGCACACCCGCACCGATCCACCTGCGCATCGTCATCGTCCTCTCGACCGGGCCGCGCCGCACCGAGCGCGACGCCGGCCGACCACGGTACAAGTGGCTCACTCGCACACGACGTCGGGGGGCGCCTCCGGCACGAACGCGGGCTGCGTGGAGGTCGTGACCGACTCGGGCGGGCCAGCCACCGAGGTGGCGGGCTCACCCGGGTCGACCGGGGCCGCCGTCGTGGTCGTCTCCACCTCGCCGTCGGCCGGGGGCGTCCAGCGGAACACCTCGAGGATCGGCTCGGCGGCACCCCAGTCAGGCTGGTACACCCACTGCCGGTCGACGAGCTCGTTGGTGCCGGGGAAGGTGTAGACCGCCAGGTCGTCGGGGTTGAAGTCCTCCATGAGCTGGCCCAGCTCGACGAGCTGCGCCGGAGAGACGAACTCGTCGAGGGTGACGAACTGCTGCGCCACGCCGACGAGCTGGCCGAGCGTCACCGGGTTGCGCGCGCCCTCGTCGATCGCCTTGCGCATCGAGGCGCGCATGAACTCCTGCTGGCGACGCGCCCGGCCGATGTCCGACGAGGTGTCCTCCACCCACGTGCCGTCGAGCTGCACCTGGAAGTAGCGCGACCGGACGTAGTCGAGCGCCTGGTCGCCGTTGAAGGTCACACAGCCCACCTGCTCCTGGTACAGGCCGGTGTTGTCGTCACGCACCGGCCAGGGCAGGTAGATCGGCACGCCGCCGACCGTGTCGACGAGGTTCTGGAAGCCGGCGAAGTCGACGACGGCGAAGTGATGGATCGGGATGCCGAAGTTCTGGTTGATGGTGGCGATGAGCTGGCTCATCCCGCCGAAGGCAAACGCGGAGTTGATCTTGTAGGAGCGGGTGTCGGGCGGGATCGGCACGTAGAGATCGCGCGGCAGCGACAGCACCGACACCTCTTCGTGCCAGGGGTCGACGCGCAGGATCATGATCGTGTCGGTCAGCTCGGACTCGTCGCGCCCGATGCGCGCCGGATCGTCGGCAGCGAGTCCGGAGGCGTCGTCGATGCCGACGAGCAGGAAGTTCACCGGATCGCCGCGCACCACCTCGGGCTCGAACCCCTCGGTCTGCGGGGGCAGCGCCAAGCGCGGGATCGACGTGACGCCGCCGCGGAACCACAGCAGGCCGCCGGCACCGGCGAGACAGGCCACGACGAGCAGGCTGTTGCACACGAGCACCGCTCGTTGCGGCCACGTGCGATGCGCTGGGCGCCCGTCCGGTGCGTCCACCGGTTCCGCCGACTCGTCGCTGGGCATGGGGCGCGACGCTACCGCGCCCCCTCGACGGCCTCACGGGCGCCCCCGGTCACCGGGGGGCGCGGCCGTCCGTCAGCGGGGCGTGCACATCAGCTCGATGGCGTCATCCACCGGGACCGGACGGGAGAACAAGAACCCCTGTGCGAGGTCGCAGTCGAGGTCGCGCAGCGCCTCCATCTGGAACAGCGTCTCCACCCCTTCGGCCACGACCTGGAGGCCGAGCGACTTCGCCATGCCGATGGCGGCGGTGACAATGGCGGCCTCCTGCGAGCCCTCCTTCTCGACGCCGTCGACGAAGGACCGATCGATCTTGAGGTAGTCGGCCATCGTGAACTGCCGCAGGTAGTCGAGGCTCGAGTAGCCGGTCCCGAAGTCGTCGATGGCGATCAGCACGCCGAGGTCCTTGAGGCGGGTGACGGCCTCGACGGCGGCGGCAACGTCGCGCACCAGATCGCTCTCGGTGATCTCGAAGCAGAGACGCTCGGGCGCGATCCCGGTGTCGGCCAGGACCCGGCGGACCGTCGGCACGAGGTCGGGCGCCGCCAGCTGGCGGGCCGACAGGTTGACGGCGATCTGCATCGGGCGCCCGCCGGGCAGGTCGGGCCAGGACGCGGCGCGAGCGCAGGCGTCGGCCAGGACCCACCAACCGAGCGGCACGATCAGCCCCGTCTCCTCGGCGAGGGGGATGAAGTCGCCGGGCATGACGAGCCCATGGCCGGGACGGTGCCAGCGCACCAGCGCCTCGGCGTGGACCATCGCCCCGTCGCGCAGGTCGACGACCGGCTGGAAGTGCAGCTCGAACTCGTCGGCGTCGAGTGCGGCGCGCAGGGCCTGCTCCATCGCCAGCTGCTCGACCTTCGAGCGGTCGAGCGCCTCCGAGAACACCTGCAGCTGGTTGCGGCCCGAGTCCTTGGCCCGGAACAGCGCCACGTCGGCATTGCGGATGAGCGCCTCAGGCAGATCGTCCGGATCGGCGCTGACGGCGATCCCCATGCTGGCCGTGACGTGCACCGTGCCGTCGCCGAGCGAGAACGGCTCGGACAGCACGGCCGAGAACCGCTGCGCCGCCCGCCGGGCGGCCTCCTCGTCGGCGATGCGGTTGCACACCACCATGAACTCGTCGCCACCGAAGCGCCCGAGGGTGTCGCCGGGGCGCAACGTCCCCGCCAGGCGCTCGGCGACCAGTTGCAGCAGTTCGTCGCCACGTGCGTGGCCGATCGAGTCGTTGATGACCTTGAAGCGGTCGAGATCGATGAACACCACCGCCACCCCGGCGCCGAGCCGCCCGCTGCGGGCGAGCCCCTCGGCGATGCGGGTGTGCAGCACCGCCCGGTTCGGCAGCCCGGTCAGCCGATCGAACGACGCCTGGTACTCGAGCGTGGACTGGAAGCGGGCGCGTTCGACGGCGATCGAGGCCAGGTTGGCGGCCCGGGCCAGCACCTCGGTCTCGATGGGGCCGAGCCGCAGGTGGTCCGGGACGAAGGCGCTGAGCGCGCCGAGCACCTCGCCGGTGCCGGGGGCGTGGAGCACCAGGATCCGCACCTGGCCCAGCCCCGCGTCGGCGAACAGCCGGCGGGCCGCCGCCACGTCGTCGGTGGCACCCAACAGGTCGACCGGGTCGTCGAGATCCAGCAGGGTGGCAGCGGTGTCGGTGGCGGCGTTGAGGCGACGCACCAGCGGCGCGTCGGCGGGCACGGCGTCGAGCAGGTCGACGATGGCGCGCGGCAGCAACGGGGCTGCCCGGGTGCGCATGCGCCCGCCGGCGTCGGTCGTGCCCACCGCCACCTGTGCGCCCTCGATCAGGTGCTCGATCATGAGGGCCACGCGCTGGAGCGTGATCTCGAGCGGCGCGCCGCGCGCCACCGCCTCGAGCACCTCCGCCTGCTCGGTGAGCAACAGCTCGGCGCGGTGACGCCCGGTCACATCGTGCGCGTTGACGACGACGCCGCCGATCACCGGGCTGTCGAGCAGGTCCGTGAACATGGCGCTGACCACCCGGTACTCGCCCGAGGCGTGGCGCACACGGAACTCGTGGGGCCCCGACGGCCCGCCGTCGATGGCGCCGGCGAAGGCGTGCGCCAGACCGTCGCGGTCCTCCGGGTGCACGAGGTCGAACTGTGCCGTGCCGACCAGCTCGTCGGGCTCGCGACCGAGGACGGCCACCGACGACGAGCTGGCGTAGCTGATCTTCCCGTCGTGCCCGATGATGGCGACCATGCCGATGCCGCCCTCGATGAGCGTCTTGGCCCAGCGCTCGCTGGCGGCGATGCGCTCCTCGGCCTCCACGCGGTCGGTGAGGTCCGTCAGGGTCAGCACCATGCCGCGCACTGCGGGGTGGTCGAGGAGCGGAGCCGCCGAGATCTGCATCACGCGCCACGTCCCGTCGACGTGACGGACCCGGAAGGCCACCGGCGAGAAGCGAGAACCGACGGCGATGGTCTCGACCCACTCCATCGCCGCCAGGTCGAGTTGGCCGGGATCGAGGTAGTCGAAGCACGGGGTGCCGACGACCTCGGCGACGCCGTAGCCGAGGCGTGCCGTGAGCGACGGGCTGGCCCACGTGACGACGCCCTCGTCGTCGGTGACGATCACGACGTCGCTCAGGCCGCTGACGATCGCCTGCGCCCACGCCTCGTCGTGGTGACCGACGGCGTCGACCGGTGACCGGTGTGGGTCGCGCAGCAGCGTCACCTCGAGGCCGGCGGAGACGAAGCTGTGGGCGAGGACGCGCACGACGCCACCGTCGGCGTGCCGCAACGTGACCGGCGTCGTCGCCACGCCGTCTCCGGCGAGGGCGGCCTCGAGGCGGGCCAGGGCCTGCGGGTCCGTCTCGGCGCCGACCAGGGTCCACGGGTCGGCACCGACAACCGCGTCGGCGTCGTGGCCGAACAGCCGGAGGAAGGCGGCGTTGACCCGCACGACGTGCCGGTCGCCGGCCGGCGAACGCTCGGTGATGACGAGCGCCTCGGCGAGGTGGTCGAGCACGTCGGCGAGCAGCGCGGACGGCAGCGCGCGCGTGCGCCGGCCGCTGGCCCCCTGCCCCTCGCCCACGGGCGTGCTCCTCAATGTCATGCGGGACTCGAGCCCGACCCTCGTCCACCGTCGACCGGCCCGTCGCCGACCTCCGCTCGCAACACACCGGCCGGTGTCGAGAGCGATGCGGTCCCGGGAGGACCATAGGTACGCCGAACGCCGTGAGACTAGGCGCGATGGAAAGACACGACACTGCATACCGCGTGCAAATAGTCGCCCCTAGCTGGGACAGCGCCCCGAACGGCCGTGCTCCCGGCGTCGGTGGTGCCTAACCTGCGGCCGATGGCGATGCTCCCGCTGGAACCGACGCTGCGCGTGTCGGAGCTGCTCGACGCCGTGGCCGCCGTCGTCGACGACGCCTTCGAGGAGGTGTGGCTCGAGGGCGAGATCCGATCGCGGCGCGACCTGCGCGTCGGCGGCGCCGGGCCGTACGGGTCGCGCCACGTGTACTTCGATCTGGTCGAACCGAGCGACGATCTCGATCGGCCGCCGGTCGCCGCCATCTCGGTGAAGCTCTTCGACAGCGCACGCCGCCGCGTGAACGCCGAACTGAAGCGGCACGGGTCGATCCGCATGGTCGATGGCGTGCGGGTCCGGATCCGCGGGCGCGTCGGCATCTACGCCGGGCGTGGACGCGTCGAGCTGCAGATGACCGGCATCGATCCCGGGTTCACCCTGGCCCAGCTGGCGTCGTCGCGCGACCTCGTCCTGCGGGCGCTCGCCGCCGACGGGCTGCTCGACGCCAACGCATCGCTGCCGTTCCCGGTCGTGCCGACGCACATCGGACTCGTGACCAGCGCCGGCTCGGCGGCGCATGCCGACTTCGTCCACGAGCTCGAGGTGAGCGGCCTGGGGTGGCGGGTGTCGCTCGCCGACGTGCGGGTGCAGGGCCCCCGAGCGGCGCGCGAGGTTGCCGCCGCCGTCCGGGAGCTGTCCGGGCGCGGGGTCGACGTCATCGCCGTCGTGCGCGGGGGCGGTGCCCAGACCGACCTGGCCGCCTTCGACGCCGAGATCGTGGCGCGCGCCATCGCCGGCGCCGCCGTGCCCGTGCTCACCGGCATCGGTCACGAGATCGACACGACGGCGGCGGACGCGGTGGCCCACCGAGCCCACAAGACCCCGACCGCATGTGCCGGGTCGCTGGTCGCCACGGCGCTCGCCGTGCACCGGCATGCCGAGGACACGTGGCGAGCCGTCGCCGGATCGGCGTTGCGGCGCGCCCGTGCCGAGCGGCGCAGCCTCGACCGCGTCGCCGGCGACGTGGCGACGACGACCCGTCTGGCGCTGGCCGGCGCCGACGCGCGTCTCGACCGCGACCGCGCCGCCATCGCGGCGCTGGCCGAGCGTCGGCTCCTGCGGAGCGCGTCGCAGCTGGCGCTCGCCGGGCAGCGCCTGGCGCTCGTCGGTCCCCGCCTGCGCTCGGCCGACGACCGTCTCGACGCCGCCACCACCCGGCTGCGGCACCTCGCCGGCCGCCGGATCGAGGTGGCCGAGGCGGCGGTCGAGCGGGCGGCGTGGCGACGCGCTGCCGCCGACCCCGAACGTCTCCTGCGCCGCGGCTGGTCGGTCACCGTCGATCCCGACGGTAGGGTCGTCCGCAGCGTGCACCAGGTCGCTCCCGGCACCGAGGTGCGCACCCGTGTCGCCGACGGCACCCTCACCGCGACGGTGAGCGCCGTGGACGCCGACCCCGCACCCCCAGCCGATCGCGCGGAGCCCGCCTGATGACCGACCAGCGCCCCACGGACGCCCCGGACGACATCGGCTACGCCGACGCCATGGCCGAGCTGGAGCAGCTGCTCGCCGAGCTCGACGCCGACGCCGTCGACATCGATCTGCTCGGCGCCCGGGTCAAGCGCGCCGCCGAGCTCATCACCATCTGCCGGGCGCGCATCGAGCACGCCCGAGTCGATGTCGAGGCGATCGTCGTCGGCCTCAGCGCCGCCGACGAGGAGTCCGACGGCGCCGCTGAGGCGACCGACGACGACGGTGGCTCGTGAGCATCTCCCAGCGCATCGCCGCACCCGACGACACGCCGCCACCGGCGATCACCTCGGTCGCCCCCGACGTCGTCGCCCGACTCGAGGTGGTGCTCGCCGACGAGCGGGATCGCCTCGTTGCCGTCGACCCGACGCTCGTCCCGCTGGCCGACGCCGTCGCCTCCCTGGTGCTGGGCGGCGGCAAGCGTCTGCGCCCGGCGTTCTGCCACTGGGGGTTCGTCCTGGCCGGCGGCGACCCGGACGACGCGCCGCTGCTGGTCGACACGTGCGCGGCGCTCGAGCTGCTGCATGGCTTCGCGCTCATCCACGACGACGTGATGGACGGGTCGTCCACACGGCGCGGCCGCGACGCGGCGCACGTGCACTTCGCCAACCTGCACGAGGCGGCCGACTGGCGCGGCGAGCCACGCCGCTTCGGCGAAGGGATGGCCATCGTCGCCGGGGACTACGCCGCCGTGCTGGCCGACCGCATGATCGACCCGGCGCCGGCGCACGTGCGGGCGGTGTGGACCGAGCTGCAGATCGAGATCGCCGCCGGCCAGTTCCTCGACCTGCTCCACGCGGCCAACGCCGACGGCGGGGTCGAGGCGTCGCGGCGGATCGCCCGGCTGAAGTCGGGTCGCTACACGGTCGAGCGCCCGCTGCACCTCGGCGTGGCGCTGGCCGACGGCCCCGACGACCTGGTGGCGGCGCTGGGTCGGTTCGGCCAGCCCCTCGGCGAGGCGTTCCAGCTGCGCGACGACCTGCTGGGCGCCTTCGGCGACAGCGCCGAGACCGGCAAGCCGGTCGGCGACGACCTGCGGGAGGGCAAGCCGACGGCGCTGCTGGCCATGGCCCGGGCCCGCGCCGATGCCGACGAGGCCGCCATCTTGGCGATGGTCGGGCGCGCCGACCTCAGCGCCGACGACATCGCCGGCGTGCGCGACGTCCTGCGCGCCACGGGCGCGGCCGACGCCACCGAGGCCCTGATCGGCGAGCTCGCCGACGAGGCCGGCGCTGCGCTCGACGCCCTCGACGGCACCGTCCCCGCCCAGGGCCTCGACGCGCTGCGCCAGCTCACCCAGTACGTGATCTGGCGCGCGCACTGAGCCGCCGCCGCTGTGCCGATCTCCTAGCGGCCCTGACGATCGCAGGGGGTGGGCCGTAGACTCCGCCGGGCGGCCCGGCACCCTGCCACACCGCTGTTGAGCCGTGGACCCCACGCCGATCCCAGACACCGATCCACCACTGTCGCTGACCGACCCCGATGTCGCGCGCGCCGCGGGGATCGTCGGCGAGATCCGGTGCACCTTCGCCGCCGACGCCACCCTCACGTGGGTGTCGGACTCGGTCGAACCCACGCTCGGCTACGCGCCGGATCGGTACCTGACCATGACGGTGCACGAGCTCGTCCACCCCGACGACGTCGAGTTCGCCCGCCAGACGTGGCGGCACCTGATCGCCGCCCCGGGCGCCGAGGCCCGCTACACCCTGCGCATGCGCGCCGCCGACGGCTCGTGGCGCGACATCGACGTCCTGGCGCAGAACCGAACCGGCGAACCCGAGCTCGACTGCATCGTGGCGTCGATGCGCGACGTCACCGACCGCGTGCGCGCCGACCAGGAGCTGCGGGCCTCTGAGGAACGTCTCCGCCTGCTGCTGGACCACAGCCGCGACGCCCTGGCCCTGGTCGACGCCACCAGCGCCGTGCGCTGGATCAGTCCCGTGGTGACACAGCTCCTCGGCTACGCACCCGACGCCCTGGCGGGTCGCAGCATCTTCGAGCTCGTCCACCACGACGACCTGGCAGCAAGCCTGGCGACCGCTGCCGAGGCGCTCGGCACCGGGGTGCACGCCACGCCCCAGACGTTGCGCGTGCGCAACGCCGACGCCGAGTGGCAACCGGTCGAGGTGGCGGCAGGGCTCCTCGACCGCGGCGGGGAGAGCTGGCTGGTGCTCAATCTGCGCGACGCCCGGTGGCAGGTCGAGGCCGCCCAGCGGCTTGAGGCGTCCGAGCAGCGGCTGCGGGCGATCATCGAGCACGCGCCGGCGACCGCCGAGATCATCGACCGCGACGGCACCATCGTGTGGATCAGCGACAACGTCACCGAGGTGCTCGGCTGGGTGCCCGGCGAGATGGTCGGTCGCGGCGGCGCCGACTTCGTCCATCCCGACGAGGTGAGCGAGCTGGCGGCGCTGTTCCTGCAGGTGGCCGCTGAGCCCGGGTCGTCGGGGACCATCGAGATGCGCGCCCGCCACCGCGACGGCTCATGGCGCTGGATCGCCAACACGTTCACGAACCGCCTCGACGATCCGTCGGTCGACGGGATGGTCGCCAACTTCCGTGACATCACCGACGACCGCGCCGCCGAGCAGGCGCTGCGCGACAGCGAGCGCCTGTTCCGGTCCCTGGCCCGGTCGTCTCCCGTGGGCATCTACCAACAAGATGCCGACGGCAGGTGCACCTACGTCAACGAGCGGTGGCAGCTCATCACCGGCTACACCGAGGCCGAAGCGCTCGGCGACGGCTGGAAGCGCATCATCCACCCCGACGACCGCCAGCGCATCAGCCTCGATCGCGCACCCGACGAGCCGTGGCGCCCGCCGCGCGAAGCCGACGTGCGCATCGTGCGCGCCAACGGCGCCGTGCGGTGGGTGTCGATCCGCACCGCGGCGCACCTCGGCGAGGACGGGGCCATCGCCGGACTGGTCGGGACGATGGAGGACATCACCGACCGGGTCGACGCGCAGCGCGACGCCCAGCGCCTGCTCGACATCTTCGAGGCGACGACCGACCTCGTCGGCATCGGCGAGCCGGACGGGCGCGTCGTGTACCTCAACGCCACGGCGACCGAGTTCTTCGGGCGGGACGAGGACGCCGAGTCGGTCCTGTTCCTCGAGCTCGTGCCCGAGCACGAGCGCCGACGCCTCGGCGACGAGGTCCTGCCGGCGCTCGCCGACATCGGCATGTGGAGCGGCGAGCTCACCGTCGTGCGCCACGACGGTCGCCACGTCCCGGTGCTGGCCCAGCTGCTCGTCCACCTCGACGGCGAAGGCACCGTCGAGTTCTTCTCCGGCGTGCTGCACGACATCTCCGAGCGCAAGGCGTTCGAGACGGCGCTGGCCCACCAGGCCACGCACGACCCCCTCACCGGGCTGCCCAACCGCACACTGCTGCTCACCCGGCTCGAGCACGCCCTGGCGCGCGCCCGCCGGCAACGCAGCCGCACCGCCGTGCTGTTCTGCGACCTCGACCACTTCAAGATCGTCAACGACAGCCTCGGCCACGACGTCGGCGACCGGCTCCTCGTCGAGATCACCGAGCGCCTGCGGCACGCGCTGCGCCCCGGCGACACCATCGCCCGCTTCGGCGGCGACGAGTTCGTCGTGCTCTGCGAGGACCTCCACGGGCGGGCCGACGCCGTGGCGATCGCCGAGCGGGTCATCGAGGCGCTCTCGGGTGCCTTCGCCATCGACGACGCCGAGATCCACGTCGGTGCCAGCCTGGGCATCGCCTTCCCCGACGACCCCGATGCCCACCCGGGCACCCTCATCCGCGACGCCGACGCCGCCATGTATCGGGCCAAGGAGAAGGGCCGGGGGCGATGGGAGATCTTCGACAACGCCATGCGCGCCAGCGCCGTCGACCGGCTCGACATCGAGAACTTCCTGCGGCGGGCGCTCGACCGGCGAGAGCTGCGGGTGCACTACCAGCCGGTGGTCGACCTGGTGACCGGCGCCATCAGCGGGGTCGAGGCGCTGCTGCGCTGGGAGCACCCCGAGCGCGGGTTGCTCCAGCCAGGTGAGTTCATCGGCGTCGCCGAGGAGACCGGTCTGATCGTGGGCATCGGACGCTGGGTGATCGAGCAGGCCTGCGTCCAGGCGCGTCGGTGGGAGGCGGCGCTGCCGGGGCAACGCCCGCTGCAGGTCTCGGTCAACCTGTCGGGCCGCCAGCTCGGCCACCCGTCGCTCGTCGACGACGTGCGCACCATCCTGGAGGCGACCGGCATGCCACCGGCCCGCCTCGAGCTCGAGATCACCGAGAGCGTGCTGATGGACGACGTCGAGGCCTCGGAGGAGACGCTGCACCGGCTGCGCGGCCTCGGCGTGCGCATCGCCGTCGACGACTTCGGCACCGGGTACAGCTCGCTGTCGTACCTGCGTCGTTTCCCGGTCGACCGCCTCAAGGTCGACCGGTCCTTCGTGCGCGGGCTGGGTGAGGACCCCTCCGACTCGGCGATCGTCACCGCCATCGTCACCTTGGCCCACACCCTCGGCCTGGACGCACTCGCCGAGGGCGTCGAGACGACGGTGCAGCTCGAGGAGCTGCGCACGCTCGGGTGCGACCACGCCCAGGGGTTCTGGTTCGCCAAGCCGCTCGGCAGCGAGGACCTCGCCGATCTGCTCAAGCGCCATCCGCACGGGTTCGGTCCCGCCCGCGGGGCGTGACCACCCCGGCGCTCGGTCGAGACCCGGTGCTGCGCCACCCGGCCGACGGGTAGGGTGGCTCCGACAGCGCACGGGAGCCCGGCGGACCGGGCTGAGAGAGGGGCTGGTGGCCCCTGACCGTTGGAACCTGATCCGGGTCATGCCGGCGCAGGGAGACACCATGCCCTCTGGCGAGCACAACCTGCCGGCGGTCCCCCGCCTCCACCTGATCACGCCGGATCGGTGCGACGACGAAACGGCGGCCGTCACGGCGCGCCTGCTCGCCGCCGGCGCGCCGCTGGTGCAGGTGCGCTGCAAGCAGGCGACCGACCGCCAGCGCCTGCACGCCGTGCGAGCCGCGCTCGACGCGCGCCGCTCCCCCGACCAAGTCGTGCTCGTCGATGACCGCGCCGACATCGCCTACGCCGCTGGCGCCGCCGGTGTGCACGTAGGCGACGAGGACCTGCCCGTGCCGGCGGTGCGCGCGCTCCTCGGCCACCATCGGCTCGTCGGCGCCACGGCGCGCACACCCGAGGCCGCTCGCGCCCGGGTGCTCGAGGGGGCGCACTACCTCGGCGTCGGGCCGGTGCGGGAGAGCACCACGAAGGTGGCGGGGCTGCCGGCACCGATCGGGCTCGACGGCATCGCCGCCGTGGCGGCGGCGGTGCCGGTGCCGGTCATCGCCATCGCCGGCATCGAGGTGGGCGACGTCGCCGACGTGCGCGCCGCCGGCGCCCACGGGGTGGCGGTGTGCGCCGCCGTCTACGGCGCCGACGACCCCACGGACGCCCTCGCGGCGTTTCTCGACGCGCTCGGGGGTGGGCGATGAGCCGGGCGTGCGTGGTGGGCGGCGGCGTTATCGGCCTGGCGGCCGCGCACCGCCTGGCCTGCGACGGGTGGGACGTGGACGTGCTCGATCCGACGCCGGGACGCGGCGCGTCGTGGGTCGCGGGCGGGATGCTGGCCCCGACGGCCGAGGCGTGGGCCGGCGAGGAGGCCCTCACCGAGCTGGGTCTCGCCGCCGCGGTGGTGTGGCCGGACTTCGCCCAAGCGGTCGCCGCCGACGCCGGGACCGACGTCGGGTGGTCGACGCTCGGCACGCTGGTGGCGGCGCGCGACGCCGACGACGCCGCCTCGCTGACCCAGCTGGCCGCGCTGCACCAGACCTGGGGCCTGCACTCCGAGCGGCTGACGGCACGCGACGCCCGCCGGCTCGAGCCGGCACTCGGACCGACGACGCGCGGCGCGCTGTGGCTGCCCGACGACCACCAGGTCGACAACCGCCGACTGGTCGAGGCGCTCGTCGCCGCCTGCGCGGCCCGCTCGGTGCGCCTCGTGGCGGCGCGCGCCGTGGCGGTGGGCACCGGGCACGTCGAGGTCGACGACGGACCGGGCATCGAGGCCGACCTCGTCGTGGTCGCCCCCGGCGCATGGCGCGTCCGCATCATCGGCGCGGGGGACAACGCCGTGCCCGTACGACCCGTGAAGGGACAGATCCTGCGGGTCCGGGCCACCGACCACGCCGTGTTCCCCCACCACACGGTGCGCGGGCTCGGCGTGTACGTCATCCCCCGCCCGCACGGCGAGATCGCCATCGGCGCCACGGTCGAGGAGCGGGGCTACGACACCACCGTCACGGCCGGCGCAGTGCACGAGCTGTTGCGCGACGCCTGGGAGCTGCTGCCCGGTCTCGCCGAGGCGACCTTCGTCGAGGCGATCGCCGGCCTGCGCCCCGGCACGCCGGACAACCTGCCGATCATCGGCGCCGTGCCGGGTGTCCCCGGCGTCCTGGCCGCCACCGGCCACCACCGCAACGGGATCTTGCTTGCGCCGCTCACGGCCGCGCTCGTCGGCGCACTGGCGGGCGGCACCTGGACGGGACCGGGTCCGGACGCGGCACGGCTGCTCGCCCTCTGCGACCCGGCGCGCTTCTCGATCGACGCGGGCGACGAGGTGACACCATGAGCACGGCGCAGGTCCCGGTGGTGGTGAACGGCGAGCCGACCGTCGTCGCCGCCGGCACCACGATCGCGGCGCTGGTCGCTGCCACCGTGGCGTCGCCGCGCGGCGTCGCCGTGGCACGCAACGACACCGTGGTGCCGCGCTCGCGCTGGGACGAGGAGACCGTGTCCGCCGACGATCGCATCGAGCTGCTCACCGCGGCGCAGGGAGGATGACCGTGCACGAGGACCCCTGGACGATCGCCGACACGACCTTCACGTCGCGCCTGATCATGGGCACCGGCGGCGCCCCCAGCCTGGACACGCTCGAACAGGCGCTGGTGGCATCGGGCACCGAGCTCACGACCGTGGCGCTGCGACGGGTCGACCCCGAGGCGCCGGGCACCGTCATCGACGTGCTCGACCGCGTCGGCTGCCGGCTGCTGCCCAACACCGCTGGTTGCTACACCGCGGCCGAGGCGGTGCTCACCGCCAAGCTGGCGCGTGACGCCTTCGAGACGAGCTGGATCAAGCTCGAGGTCATCGGCGACGACCGCACGCTGCTGCCCGACGTCGCCGAACTGGTCGACGCCGCCGAACAGCTCGTCGACGACGGGTTCGTCGTGCTGCCGTACACGACCGACGACCCGGTGGCGGCACGCCGCCTGGCCGACGTCGGGTGCGCCGCCGTCATGCCGCTCGGCTCGCCGATCGGCAGCGGGTCGGGCATCCGCAACCCGTACAACCTGGCGATCATCCGTGAGCAGGTCGACGTCCCGGTCATCCTCGACGCCGGCATCGGCACCGCCTCCGATGCGGCGCTGGCGATGGAGCTGGGCTGCGACGCCGTGCTGCTCGCCACCGCCGTGACGCGGGCCACCGACCCGGTGGCGATGGCGCACGCCATGCGCCTCGCCGTCGAGGCCGGCCGTCTGGCGCACGGCGCCGGGCGCATCCCCCGCCGCCTCTATGCGCAGGCGTCGACCAGCTTCGAGGGCATGCCCCAGCTCGTCCCGCCGGCGACCGGCGCCGACGCCGACCCGCTCGCCGCGCCCGACGATCGGCCCGACCTGTGACGCCTCCCGCCGGCTCGGGTGCCGTCGCCGCAGCGTCGGTGGCTCCGGCGGTGCCCCGACTGCTGGTGCTCACGGACCGCACACTGGTGCCGTCGGGATCGTCGCTCGTCGACACCGTCGCCGCCGCGGTGGCCGGTGGGGCGCGCGGCGTCGTGCTGCGCGAGAAGGACCTGCCGCGCGCCGAGCGGGCCGAGTTGGCAGTGCAGGTCGCGGCGCTGCTGGCGCCGGTGGCGGGCGTGCTGCTCGTGGCATCGGACCCCACCATCCCCGCCGACGGGGTGCACCTCGCCGCCGCCGACCCGATGCCCACGGGCGACCGCCGACCGGCCCTTGTCGGCCGGTCGTGCCACACCGTGCACGAGGTGCGCGCCGCCGCCGCGGCAGGCTGCGACTACGCCACCCTGTCACCGGTCTTCGCCTCGCGCTCCAAGCCCGGCTACGGGCCCGCCGTCGCCGTCGGCCAATTGGGTCTGGCCCAGGCATCGGTGCCGATCCCCGTCGTGGCGCTCGGCGGCATCGGCCCCGGGGAAGCCCGGGCGTTGCACGCGGTCGGCCACCGCCACGCCGCCGTGCTCGGGGCCGTCATGGCGGCAGCCGACCCGGCCGGGGCCGTCGCCCAGGTGCTCGCCGCACTCGACGGCGCCACCGTGCAGGAGGTCCCATGACCACGCCTCCCGTTGCCATGACGATCGCCGGCTCGGACTCGGGTGGCGGCGCCGGCGTGCAGGCAGACCTGCGCATGTTCGGTGCCCTCGGCGTGCACGGTTGCGTCGCCGTCACGGCGTTGACGGCGCAGTCGACCACCGAGGTGCGCGAGGTGCTCGCCACGCCAGCGGCGATGGTCCGTGCCCAGATCGAGACGGTCCTCGACGACCTGCCCGTGCGCGCCGCCAAGACCGGCATGCTCGCCACCGCCGACAACGTGCGGGTCGTGACCGACATCGCCGCCACCGGTCGCCTCGGCCGGCTGGTCGTCGACCCCGTGATGGTGTCGTCCTCGGGTCACCGGCTGCTCGACGCGGACGCAGAAGCCGCCTACCTGGACCTGTTCGCCCACGCCGTGATCATCACCCCGAACCAACGCGAGGCGGCCACCCTGCTCGGACGACCGATCGCGTCGCGCGCCGAGCAGCGCGCCGCAGCGGCCGAGCTGGGGCAGCGCACGGGGGCGACCTGGGTGGTGGTGAAGGGCGGCGACGCCACGGGACCGGATGAGCACGACGGCGAGGTCGTCGACATCGCGTGGTCCGCCGACGAGGTCCTCGAGCTGCGCGCGCCGCGGGTCAGCACCCGCAACAACCACGGCACCGGCTGCTCGTTCGCCGCCGCGCTCGCCGGCCTGCTCGCCATCGGGGACACGCCACGCCAGGCCCTGCCGCGCGCCAAGGCGTTGGTGCACGACGCCATCGCCCGCTCCGCCGACTGGGAGCTCGGCGCCGGCCACGGACCCATCGACCACCTCGGCTGGGGGGCGCCGTGATCACCCCGGCCCCGCACACCGACCGACCGCTCACCAACCGACCGCACACCGACCGACCGCTCACCTGAGAGGGACCCGACCATGACGACCACGGACCACACCGCGCACAACCGGCACCGCATCACCGTGCCGGGCAGCCGCGCCGACCTGCAGGTGCCGTTCACCGAGGTGCGCCTCGCCGACTCCGCCGGCGTCGACGGCCCCGAACCGAACGCGCCGGTGCACCTCTACACGACCGCCGGGCCGGGCAGCGACCCCCAGGTGGGCCTCGACCCGGTGCGCGACCGTTGGATCGTCGAGCGCGGCGACACCGAGATCATCGAGGGTCGGCGCGCCGACGCCCGCGACGACGGTCGGGCGGCCGGGCGCCGGGGCACGCCGGCGGAGTTGACCTGGCAGGGCCGCGAGCGACCGGTGCGGCGTGCCGCTGCCGGGCGGACCGTGACCCAGATGCACTACGCCCGCCGTGGCGAGGTCACGCCCGAGATGGAGTTCGTCGCCATCCGCGAGGGCCTCAGCCCCGAGCTGGTGCGCGACGAGGTGGCCCGGGGTCGGGCGATCATCCCCGCCAACATCAACCACCCCGAGTCCGAGCCGATGATCATCGGCCGCAACTTCCTGGTGAAGGTCAACGCCAACATCGGCAACTCGGCGGTCACCTCGTCGATCGCCGAGGAGGTCGACAAGCTGCAGTGGGCGACGCAGTGGGGCGCCGACACAGCGATGGACCTGTCGACCGGCCCCGACATCCACACCACCCGCGAGTGGATCGTGCGCAACAGCCCCGTGCCGATCGGGACCGTGCCGATCTACCAGGCGCTCGAGAAGACCGACGGCGTGCCCCAGGAGCTGACCTGGGAGCTGTTCCGCGACACCGTGATCGAGCAGGCCGAGCAGGGCGTCGACTACATGACGATCCACGCCGGCGTGCTGCTGCGCTACGTCCCGATGACGGCGCGACGCGTCACCGGCATCGTCAGCCGCGGCGGGTCGATCCTCGCCGCCTGGTGCCTGGCGCACCACCGCGAGAACTTCCTGTACGAGCACTTCGACGAGCTGTGCGAGATCTTCGGCGTCTTGGAGTTGGGCTTCTCGGTCGGCGTGGGGCTGCGGCGCGGGTCGATCGCGGACGCCAACGACGAGGCCCTGCTGGCCGAGCTGCGCACGCTCGG
>CAZYKR010000021.1:0-26011 GCA_964648005.1 uncultured Iamiaceae bacterium | reverse complement strand
GCTGGTCGCCCGTCGGCGGCCACCCACCGTTCTGGTAGTGAAACCGCGCCGTTTTCGTACCGGTTGCACTACCAGAACGATCGGCGGTGGTGGTCGGGCCGGGGTCAGCCGCCGACGAGCTCGCGGATCTGCTGCTCGGACGGCTTGCCGTCGAACGCCAGCAGCCCGTCCTGGAGGCCGACCAGGCGCGTCGCCACCGCCAACAGGTCGAGCTGGTGGGTCGAGCAGATGATCGAGGCGCCCTGGTCGGCGAGGTCGCCGAGGACCTCGACGAGCGTCTCCTGGCCGGGGACGTCGAGGCCGGCGAACGGCTCGTCGATCAGCAGCACGGAGAACGGCCGGATGAGCCCGACGATCAGCGCCGTCTTCTGCTTGAGGCCCCGCGAGAACTTGGTCGGCAGCTCGTCGGCCCGGTGCGTCAGGTTGAACATGTCGAGCAGGTCCTCGGCGTAGTCGACCCAGTCCTGCGTGGCGTGCAGCCGGGCCAGGTACTCGAGGTGCTCCCAGACCGAGAGGTCCTCGTAGAGCACCGGGCTGTCCGGGATGTACGACGTGGCGCCACGTGCCTCGATCGAGCCGGCGAGGTGCCCGCCGAGCCAGGCGGCGCCGTCGGTCGGTTCGACCAGGCCCGAGCAGCAACCGAGGAACGTGGACTTCCCGGCGCCGTTGGGGCCGACCAGCATGACGACCTCTCCCGGCTGGACGACGAGGTCGAGCCCCTGCAGGCCGCGCCCGTCTCCGTAGTCCTTGGCGAGCTCCTCCGCCACGAGCACGGCGCCCTTCTCGACGGCGCGCGGCGTGGGCCTGTCCTCGGGCATGTCGGGAAGCCAGGACGACTTCTTCGGCGGCGGCGTCTCCTCGGCGTCGGCGTCGTCGCCGCGCTTGGCGGCCGCCGCATCGGCGCGCTGGCGCGCCTGGTCCTTGGAGCGCTGGGACTTGGACTTGCCGCTCACAGCCGACTCGGCCTCCTCGTGCGGACGTAGATGAACCCCGCCACGGTCGTCACGAGTGAGAACGACACGAGGTTGGACACGCGCCCCGCCGTCTGGGCGATGGCGTCGGGGTCGTGGCCGGCGGCCAGCAACGGTGCCAGCGCCGCCAGCACGATCGCCGGTGGGAGCAACAGCCGGGCGAGGGCCTGGTAGCCGAAGATGTCGCCGCCCATGCCGTCACCCACTCCGCTCATGCCCGAGCGGCCGAAGTCGGCGGTGGGCCCGGGCAGCCCGGTCACGGTGGCGACGGCGCCGCCGATGGCAGCGCCACCGGCGACGGGGATGATCACGATCGGGGCCAACTGCGCCACGACACCAGGCGGGACCAGGATCAGGGCGGCAGCGGCGACGAGCACGCACTCGAGCAACATCAGCACGATCGCACCGGGCAGGTGGCGCGTCAGCAACGATCCGGGCTCGACGGGCGGCCCGTACCAGCGGGTCGGGTGATCGACCTCCTGGCCGATCGGTTCGTTCGCTTCGTAGGCGGCGATGAACAGCGCGGCCGCAGCGCCGACGATGGCCGCGGGGACCCCGCGCCACACGAAGCCGAGGCACAAGCCGGCGACGACGGCGAGACCGACCAGACGCAGCACGCGCGTGATCGGGAAGCGGAGGTAGCCCTGTAGGTCGCGCTTCCACGTCGGGTAGACCCGGCTGCGCGCCTTGGGGGCGAAGCGGATCCAGGGTCGGGCGCGGGGCTCTTCCTCATTGAGCTGGCGGCGCAGCAGCACGACCGTGCGCACGTCCTGCAGGGTGACGGCGAAGCGCAGCTGCGACACGAGCCCGGCGCGCCGGCGGGCGGACTCGATCGAGGTGCCGGCGATGCCGGAGAGCCCGATGGCGACGGCGAGCCCGCTCAGCACCAACCCCACGAACGCCACGGCGTTGAACTGCTCGGGCCACACGGCGACCGTGGCCAGCATCGTGGTCGGGCTCGTGATCGTCCCGAACCACAGGTCGGCGATGGCCCACGCCACCAGGACCAGCCCGATGGTGAGCGCCACGTAGCGGTGCACCCGCCGTCCGGAGACGAGCATGGCGAAGCCGACGGTCGAGGTCGACAGCGCCAGGCCGAGGAGGGCGGCGCACCCGACGATGACCAGCGCGTTGCCCGGCAGACGACGCGTCGCCTGGACGCCGACCAACGCACCGACCAGCAGACCGGCGAAGGCGGCGAAGCGCAGCAGCTTCATCGCCGGCGCTCGCAGCGCCGGCCCCCGTGGCACCGGTCCGAGCAGCTCGTGGAAGACCACCGCCGGCTCGAGCGTGAGCGGCCCGCCGCGCCCACCGGAGCGCAGACCGCCGGCCCAGGCCACGGCCACGGCGAGGCCGACCCAGCCCGGCGTGGCGCTGATGAACCCGGCGACGCCAGCATCGTCGAGCTTCTCTTCGGGGATCCACGACGCCGTCACCAACACGGCGACGAGGGCGCCGATGGCCGTGAGGTACACGTTGTAGAGGGCGTCGACCCAGTGGATGTTGCGCCGGTGGTTCGAACGCCGGGCCCGGCGCAGCTCGTCGAGCGCCTCGACGCGCTCGGCCACGTCGATGGGGGCGATGACGGTCACGGCGCAACGCTACCGATCGACCTCGGTGCCCACGAAGTCGGGCCCGTCAAGAAGTCGTGGCGCGGGCCACCGGTAGCGTGGCACGGCGTGATCCTCCTCGACGTCGCCGGCCTGCGCGCCACCCGGCCCGAGCGCGTGCTGTTCGACGACGTCACCTTCACCCTGCGGGCCGGCGACCGCCTGGGCGTGCTCGGGCCCAACGGCACCGGCAAGTCGACGCTGCTGCGGGTGCTCGCGGGTGCCGACGAGCCCGAGGCCGGCTCCCGCCGCACGGCGCGAGACCTGCGCGTGGCGGTGCTGGACCAGGAGCCGCATCTGGCGGCGGGGACGGTGCGCGGCGCCGTCGGCGGAGGGTGGCAGGGCGAGGAGGTGCTCGATCGCCTCGGCATGGGGCCGTTGCTCGACGCCGACACCGCCACGCTGTCGGGGGGCCAGGCCAAGCGAGCGGCGCTCGCCCGCACCCTCGTCGCCGAATGCGACCTGCTGGTGCTCGACGAGCCGACCAACCACCTCGACATCGACGCCATCGCCTGGCTGGAGGACCGGCTGGTGCGCTGGCGGGGCGGGCTCGTGCTCGTGTCGCACGACCGGCACGTGCTCGAGCGTGTGTGCACCCGGGTGCTCGAGCTCGACCGCGGGACGGTGCACCTCCACGCCGGTTACGACGCCTACCTCGAGGACCGCACCGCCCGCGAGGCCGCCGCCGAGCAGGCGGAGGCGACGCGCCGGGTGCTCGCCCGGCGAGAGCTCGAGTGGCTCCGTCGGGGTGCGCCGGCGCGACGGCGCAAGCCCCGGGCCCGCATCGAGTCCGCCGCGGCCGTGCTGGACGCACCCTCGGTCGCCGCCGGACCGGCGACCCTCGACCTGTCGGACCGTGCACGGCTCCACGCAGGCACCCCGCGGCTGGGGGACAAGGTCATCGAGCTCCACGGCGTCGGGCATCGCCACGGCGACGGGCCGTGGCTCTTCGACGGACTCGATCTGCTGCTCGACCGCCGCGAGCGGCTGGGCGTGGTCGGCCCCAACGGCGGCGGCAAGACCACGCTGCTCGAGATCCTCGCCGGCATGATCGCGCCGGCGCACGGCACGGTCGCCGTCGGACCGACCGTACAGATCGGTGTGTACCGCCAGCACGGTCCGGACCTCGACCGGGGCCGCCGGGTGCGCGACGTGGTCACGGGCGGCAAGGGTCCGATCGACGGGCACACGTCGTCGCTGCTCGAGCGGTTCGGGTTCGACAACGACCTGCAGGCGTCGCCGGTGTCGCTGCTCTCGGGTGGCGAGCGCCGCCGCTTGCAGCTGCTGCTGGTGCTGGCGGCGAAGCCGAACGTGCTGCTGCTCGACGAGCCGACCAACGACCTGGACCTCGACTCGCTGCGTGCCCTCGAAGATCACCTCGACGACTGGCCCGGTGCGTTGGTCGTCGTCAGCCACGACCGGGCCTTCCTGGAGCGCACCGTGACCGACGCCCTGGTGCTCGACGGTGCCGGCGGCTTGCAGCGTCCCGTCGGGGGTTACGCCGCGTGGGAGGAGCAGCGCCGGGCGGTCCGGTCCCAGCGCCGACTCGACGACACCGCCGGCGCGCCGCGACGGATCGGATCGGTCGCCGTCGACCGACCGTCGGCACCCGCTGCCACGCTCGTGCCCGGCGGCACGCCCAGCGTTGCTGCGCCCCGGTCCCCGAGCACGGTGCGCCATCAGCTGCGCGACGCCGAGAAGACGCTGGCCAGGGCGCAGCGCACCCACGACCGCCTGTCCGCCGAGGTCGCCGACGCCGCCACCGACCACGAGGCGCTGGCCCGGCTGGGTCGCAGCCTCGGCGATGCCGCCGACGAGCTGCGCGCCGCTGAGGACCGGTGGCTGGAGCTGAGCGAGGAGCTCGACGCCGCCGAGGCGCACCGGCGTGCCGAGCGAGCCACCTGAGCGCACCGACCCGGTGGCGTGGCGGCCTCGACCGGTAGCCTGGGACCGATGTCCACCGAAGCCGTCAACGACACCGCGACCGAGTCCGACGCAGCCGCCGCCCCGGCGCAGCTCGTGCCCATCAGCGAGCCGATCCTCGCCATCTCCGACGACGCGCTCGGCAAGATCGTCGGCGTGCGCGAGGCCGAGGAGGATCCGGACGGTCTCGTCCTGCGGGTCGCCGTCACCGGCGTCAACGGCGTCGAGTACGCCTACGACCTGTCGTTCGAGCCGCGCGACGAGCTCACGGGCGAGCTGCGCATCTACGAGGTGGGCGAGCTCACCGTCGTCGTGCCGGTCGACAGCGTCGACTCGCTCAACGGCGCCGTGCTGGACATCCCGTCCAACCCGGCCCAGGGTGGTCTGGTCATCCGCAACCCCAATCGCCCCAACCCCCTCGACGGTCGCAACCTCGAGCTGACCGGCGACCTGGCCGAGCAGGTCACCCAGCTGCTCGAGCAGTCGGTCAACCCGTCGCTGGCCTCCCACGGCGGCTTCGCCGCCCTCGTCGGCGTCGAGGACACGACCGTGTTCGTCACGATGGGCGGCGGCTGCCAGGGCTGCTCGATGAGTGCCGCCACCCTGCGCGAAGGCATCCAGGTGGCCATCAAGGAAGCCATCCCGGAGGTCACCGACGTGGTCGACGTCACCGACCACACCGCCGGCGAGAACCCCTACTACAGCTGAGGGAACTCGCCGGTCCCGCGGGTCACGTGGCGGCGGGGACGTTCGGTGCCGCCGCAGGCACGACCTCGGGCGTCGACGCTTGCGGAGGCGTCGCCGGTGCGGGCGCCGGAGCGGTTGGCGCCGGCGTGGGCGCCTGCGGCTCGGGCGCCGGGGCGGGATCGACCGGGACGGCCGGCATCGGGGGAGCGGTCGGGGTCTCGGCGAGGATGGGCGCACCTGCTGGTGGCGTAGTGCTGCCGCCGCCGACGGCGACGTTGGCCGAACCGCCCGAGTCGACGTTCACGTTGGTGACGTTGCCGTTGACGGTGACGCCCCACCACTGTTGACCGATGTCGCCGAAGCCGCCGTCGCTGAACTGGCTGCCGTCGATGGTGCCGCTGTTGGTGGCGAAGTCGCCCTCCTCGATGGTGACCTCGCTCGGCGCGGCGGCCTCCGCCTCGGCGTCGTCGCTGCGGTGCGATTCGACAGCCAGGAGGAACGCGCACTGGTCGGTTGTGACCGTGGCCGGTGCAGCAGTCGTCGCTGCGGGCGTCTCGGGAACGGCAGCGGCTGCGGGCGCCATCGCCAAGGTCGTCTCGGCCGCAGGAGCGGCGGCCTCGAGGCCGATGCGCATGCCGACGTACATCGACAGGCCCACAGCGCCGGCCACGAAGGCCAGCAACGTCAACAGCATCCGATTGGAGATGGTCATGGGGCTTCCCCGTTCCTTCGCGTCGAGCCGGGCGCCCGTCGCCGGGTGCAGGATCCCTTGTCCGCTCGGTTCCGGCCAGAGGCGTTCAGCTCATCGCGGCGCACGGTCCGGCGCCGGCGTCATACGCCGTGCCGACGTATCGCAGCGCTGTCAGCCCAACCGCGCTCGCCCGAAGGACCGACCACGAGCGTCCACCCGCGGCGGTCCTCGAGCAGCTGATACCAGGTTCCTGGAACGAGGGTCCCGATGACGCCTCGGTTCGGATCGTGCAGGTCTGTCGGTGCGTCGACCCACCCGTAGTGGTCCTGGGGGCCGGGTGGCGCCGTCGCAGGAGGCACCGGGTTCGGCGAAGCGGTCGGGGTCGGCGAGGGAGCGAGCGGCATCGGTGGTGGGAACGCCGCCGCCGACGCTGTGGCTGAGGCGGTCGCTGCGCCGGGGCCGGTGGAGCGTCGTCGGAGCGCGACGAGCCCGACGCCCATCAGGAGCAGCAACACGGCGGTGGTGACGCCGACGAGCAGGGCGGCTCCCGCGTTCGATGTCGGCGTTGGCGTCGCCGGTGCCGCGAACGGTGATGCTGCGGCGTCGGTGGGATCGCCGGCCGGCCACACGAGCTCGGGCCGGATCACCTCGCCGTTCGGGCCGAGCAGGTCGGGATCGAGACGGTCGTTGCCGAGCGTGATGGTGTACTGCTCGCCGGCGCGGTCGGCGCGCACGAGGTACCCGGCCATCTGACCCGTCTCCAAGTCGAAGCGGTTGAACCGCAGCTCGGCGTCATCGACAGCAGCCTCGAAGGTGACCTGCATCTCCGCCGTCGCCGCCGGCAACCACATCGTCGCCCAGGAGTCGGCCTCGGGCAGGGGTGCCATCACGGCGTCGACCGCTCCGCTGAGGTCGCTGTCGCCACGATCGGCACCCTGGTCGAGGACCATGCGCTGATCCCCCTGGACCCACTCGATGCTGAACGGCGAGCCGGTGAGGTTCAGGTACCGCGTGCCGTTGGTGTCGCGGATCGGTTGGAACGAGCTCTGCTTCGGGGTCGACGGTCGGGCGAAGCTGGATGCCGGCGCCCGCGGGGAGCCGCGGCGCGGCAGCGTGCCCTGCAGCAACTGCCCGAGCTTGCCGCCGGCGATGTTGAAGCAGTACTTGACGAGATCGGGAGCGCGGCCGTCGTTGCCTTGGCGGTACAGCTGCTCGACGTAGTTCGCCACTTCGGGGTTGTTGGCGAGCACGTCGGCCTGGGTGGCGCCGTAGATGCCGGCCCCAGCGATGCGCGCGATGCCTGCCAACGCCCGGGCCAACATCGACGCCTGCCCGGTGGGCGTGGCGAGCAGCGCGATCGACAACACGTCGAGTGCGATGTACGTGCCGGTCGCCTGCTCCATGCGCTGCTGGCCCAACATGCCGTGGAAGGCGATGCCGTAGATGTGGTACCAGGACCCGGCTTGCTCGTCGCCTTCCCGGAGTGGCTCGAGGTACGACGTGAAGAACGAGCGGTCCGGCTGGATGCCGGTGTAGCCGACATCGCCGTCGCGCCCGAGGGACCGCAACGTGTTGTGGGCGACGAGCAGTGCGGCGCGTGCGTCGCCGCCGGTCTGCTCCAGCGCGAGCTGGAACACATCGCCGGGCGTGAGCAACGGACTGGCGCCCTGGGCGGCACGGCTGCGGGACGTGGCGATGATGGCGCCTTGCAGGTTGCCCTCCTTGCCGGTCACGTAGTGCTCCGAGATGTCGTCGTAGACACCGCCCGACGAGAAGAGCCAGGTCACCGCACCCATCTGACCGCCGTGTGGCGGGGTCTCGTCCAGGAACACCTGCTGCCCGGTGCGCGACTCGTACTCGGTGATGGCCCGCTGGAACTCGGTCCCGAGCGCCTCGCTGTCATAGGCCATCGGCACCCCGTCGAGGTCGGCGATGCCAGCGCCGCGGATGTCGTCCTCGCTGAACCCGAGGACACCGAAGACCTCGTCGCAGATCCGGCGCTCGGGGAGCACGGGCGGCGCCGGTGGCGACGGCGGCTGTCCGACCGATCCAGGGGTGTTGGGGTTCGGCGTCTGGGGACCGGACGGCGGTTGACCCGAACCCTCGGGGAACGGCACCTCGGGCGCGGGGTTGGCCGTGCCCGGACAGGGAAGGGCGGCGGCGGCGGCATTGGCCCGCGCCACCTGGTTTGCGGCGATCTTGACCGAGGCGTCGAGCGTCGGGACGTTGGCGTACAGCACGATGGTGGCGATCGTGCGGTCGTCGATGCGGATGAAGGCGCGCTCCTGCATCGAGTAGATGCCACTGAACACGTCGTAGGAGCCTTCCTCGCGTGTGAGCACCTCGGTCGGCGTCTTGGACACGACGTCGTCCACTCGGTTCAGCGTCTTGGAGTCCCACGAGACCTGGCTGTCGGCGGGGCACTGGTACTCGATGTTCACGGCGAAGCCGGCCGTTGGCGACGGCGTGCCGACGGCGTAGTTGCACACCAGCAGGTACTGGTCGGGCCCGAACGACTGCCATTCGTCGGGGCCGGTGTCGTCGATGGTGGCGCCGTTGACCCGCTGGGTCGTGGCGCAGCTGGGCGCCGGAAGGCCCTGTGCCGTTGCTGGTGCGCCCGAGAGCGCCAGGGTCGTCGCCGCGATCGCCAGCGCGACGAGGGATCGAACGATCCTGCCGGTCATGTGCACCCTCCCGTCCGCCATGGGGTGACGCCGCAACGCTATCGGAGGTGCCAGGTTCACGCCGTGCGGGCGACAAACAGCTGGTACCGTGCGGCAGCGGTGTGGGCGGGACACGCGGAGGGCGGACATGTCGGACCAGCCACCTCAGGGGCCACCCCCGGGGTACCAACCCCCGAACTACCCGCCGCCCGGCCCGCCACCGCAGGAGGTGCCGCCGGGGTACCCGCCACCGAGCCAGCAGCCGCCGGGGTACCCGCCGTACGGCCAGCAACCGCCACCCGTACCGGGAGGTGCGCCGCAGCGGCCGAAGCGCACCGGTCTGGTCATCGTCCTGTCGGTGCTCGCCGTCATGGTGCTCATCGGCGGTGTCACCGGTGCGTTCCTCCTGCTGCGCAGCGACGCCGCCGGCGCGTCCGAGATCTTCCTCGAGCCGGCGGTCGAGCCGGGCCCGAACCCGTTCAGCACCGGCATCGCGACGACGCCGCCCCCGGCGGGCACGTCGACCACCGCCACCACGGCGAAACCGACCACGTCGGTGTCGGGCGGGGTCGCTGGCCAGTCGGGCACCGCGCCGGGGTTGTACGGCGGCACGCAGAACCTCGCCCAGTGCGACCCCGCGCAACTCGTCAGCTTCCTCGAGGCAAACCCGGACAAGGCGAGCGCGTGGGTCGCAGCGCTCAACACCGACTCGACCCTGCGTTGGTCGGGAGGGAGCACGCTGAGCATCGGGGACATCCGAACGTACGTCGGCGAGCTCACCCAGGTGGTCCTGACCGTCGACACCCGGGTCACGAACTATGGCTACGAGAACGGCAAGGCGACGCCGCGCCAGGCGGTGCTCCAGCGCGGCACAGCGGTGCTGGTCGACGCCTACGGGGTGCCGCGGGCCAAGTGCGCCTGCGGTAACCCGCTGACCCGACCGGTCGAACAAGTGAGTCCCGCGTATGTGGGTCCGCCGTGGACCGGCTGGGACCCGGCCGTCGTCGTCGTGGTGCAGCCCGCCGTGATCGAGGTCGACGTGTTCATCCTCGTCAACCTCGACGGCGACGGGTACCTCGAGCGACCGCTCGGGACGTCCGGGCAGGACGACGTGCCGATCGACAGCATCGATGACATCGACACACCTGACACCACAGCCTCGACCGACCCACCGCGTACGGCGCCGTCGTCGACCGAGGCGCCGACGACGACAGGCGAGGTTCCCGAGGACTTCTGTGCGCTGGTGACCGCCTTCCAGCAGAAGTTCGCCGGAGCGGACCCCGAGTCCGATGCCGAGATCCAGGAGGTGCTCTCGGTGCTGCGCCAGCTCGCTGATGCTGCGCCACCCGAGATCGCCGACGCCATGGAGGTGCTCGTCAGCTGGATCGAGGAGGGGGTCGCGTCGGGCAACCTCGACGTCTTCGACCCCGGTCCCGAGGTGGAGGCGGCATCGGCTGAGGTCGACGCCTACTTCAGGGACGTCTGTGGGGTCGTCCTGGACTGACGGCGAGCGCTGCTCAGTCCAGGCAGCGACGCACCGTGGCAGCGATGCCGGCGGCGTCGAGGCCGAGCTCGGCGAGGATCGCCTCGGGCTTGCCCTGCGCGATGTAGCGATCGGGTGTCCCGAGGACGTGCACGACCGGTCCGGCCACGTCGCGGTCCTCGGCGAGACGCTCCAGCTCGTCGGCCAGCAATGACCCGGCACCGCCGAGGCGCATGCCGTCCTCGACCGACACCACCAGCTCGTGGCCGAGCGCGTCGTCGAGCAGGTCGCGGTGGTACGGCTTGACGACGCGCGGGTCCCACACCGTGGCGTCGACCCCGTCGGCCTCGAGCAAGGTCGCCGCCTGCTCGCAGGACTCGAGCATCTTGCCCACGCCGACGAGGCAGACGCGGCTGCCGGCACGCACCTTTCGGCCGGTCAGCCCGTGGCCGACCTCGTCCGGGCCGACGTGGCGGGCCATGGTCTTGGGCCACCGGATGAGCACCGGGCCGGTCGTGATGTCCAGGGCGTCGGCCAGCATCACGCCGACCTCCTGGTAGCTCGACGGGCACAGCACGGTCATGCCGGGGACCTTCGTGAACCACGCCAGGTCCATCACGCCGTGGTGGCTGGCGCCGTCGTCGCCCGTGATGCCGGCGCGATCGAGGCAGAACACCACCGGCAGCCCGTGCAGGCCGACGTCGTAGAGGACCTGGTCGACGGCGCGGGTCATGAAGGTGGAGTAGATGGCCACCACCGGGCGCAGGCCACCCATCGCCATGCCGGCCGCCATCGTGACGGCGTGCTGCTCGGCGATGCCGACGTCGACGAAGCGGTCGGCGAACCGGTCCTTGAAGGTCAACAGGCCGGTGGAGTCCGGCATGGCGGCGGTGATCGCCCACACGTCGGACCGCTCTTCGCCGGCCTTGACGATGGCGTCGGTGAAGGCGGCCGTGAACGAGCCGGGCTTGGACTCGGACGTGTCGTGGAGCCGCTTGATGGGGTCGTTCTCGGCCGGGCCGTAGCCGAGCCCCTTGCGGGTCAGCACGTGGATGACGTGCGGTCCGCCGAGCTCACGGGCGTTCGTCAGCTCCCGCTCGAGCCGCTCGATGTCGTGCCCGTCGAACGGGCCGGTGTAGCGCACGCCCAGCGTCTCGAAGAACGCTGGCGGCTCCCACATCTCGCGCACGGCCGCCTTGGTGGCCTCGAAGCCCCGCTCCAGGCGGTCGCCCACCATCGGCACCTCGGCGAGCAGGCGCTCCAGCCGTGCCTGCCGGCGCAGGTAGTTCGGGTTGTTGCGGATGCGGGCCAGGGTCTCGCCCAGCCGCGACACGGTCGGTGCGTACGACCGGCCGTTGTCGTTGAGGATGATGATGCAGTCCCGGCCGGAGTGGCCCAGGTTGTTGAGGCCCTCGAACGCCATGCCGCCGGTAAGCGAACCGTCGCCGAGCACCGCCACGATGCGTCCGTGCTCGCCGGGCTCCGCCGCCCAGGCGTTCGCCAACCCGTGGGCGTAGCTCAGCACCGTCGAGGCGTGGGAGTTCTCGATCCAGTCGTGCTCGGACTCGTCACGGCTGGGATAGCCGGACAGGCCTCCGGCCTGGCGCAGGTGGGCGAACCCCTCGCGGCGACCGGTCAGCAGCTTGTGCACGTACGCCTGATGGCCGGTGTCCCACAAGATGGCGTCGTGCGGCGAGTCGAAGACCCGGTGCAGCGCCAGCGTCAGCTCGACGACGCCCAGGTTCGAGCCGAGATGCCCTCCGGTGGCGTTGACGCGCTCCACGATGAAGGCGCGGATCTCGGCGGCGAGGACCTCCAGCTGCTCGGGGTCGAGCCGCTTGACGTCGGCGGGGCCGGAGATCGTCTCGAGGATCATCGGGTGGGTGCTGCCATGGTTCGTCGTTGCACCGTGCGGCGCGTCGCCGGCACGAGCAGATCCCACGATACGCCCATCGGGCCCCGGCGCACCATGACGCCCCCTGCGGCGCAGCGGGCCCGGCCGGGCGGGTGCCCGGCCGGGCGCAACCCTCGGGCAGACACGCTCACGGCGCCTCGACGGTGTGGCGAGCGGTGTCGTCACGGCCGAACGCCACCACCGGAGCGCCGCCGAGGCTGACGACGAGGTTGGCGAGGTAGAGCACCAGGCCGAGCGCCACCGCCTGCTCCGCCGGGACGCCGAGCGGTGTCAGGAACAGCACGAACGCGCCCTCGCGCACGCCGAGCCCGGCGATGCCGAGCGGCAGCACCTGGGCGACGAGGACGGCGGGGTAGAAGGCCACCATCACGGCGAGCGTGACCTGATCGATGCCGAGGAGCTGCGCCGCCGCCCACGCCGCCACGCACAGCAACAGCTGGTACACGACGCCCGCCGCCAGGACGCTCGCGGCCCGGCGAGGCCGGTGGCGCAGGCGGCCGATGCCGAGATGGACGGCGCCGATGAACCGCTGCCATCCCTCGCTGGTGGCCCACCGACCACCGAGGCGCGGGTGGTACGCGGCGACGAGGATGGCCACGAGACCGCCGAGGGTCACGAGCGCCACGATGACCGCGACCCGCGTGGCCTCGTCGAGTTGGCGCAACGCCGGATCGAGGGCGAGCCCCGTCAGGCTGATCAGCGGCAGGACGAGCCAGCCGGTCAGCCGCTCCAGCGCCACCGACGCGAAGGTGTCGGGCGCGTTGCCGGTGTCGCGCGCCACGCGGGCGATCCGCAGCACGTCGCCGCCGATCGTCGTCGGCAGCACGTTCGACACGAACTGCCCGGCCCAGGTCGTGGTGACGAGTCGCCCGAACCCGACCTCGTGCCCGAGCGCCGCCAGCATCTGCTGCCAGCGCAGGGCGGAGGCGACGACGGCGACCGCCATGGTGCCCAGCAGGACGGCGAGCCACACCACGGTCGCCGCCGACCACGTCGGCACGAGCTCGGCGACGTCGAAGTCGGGGATCTTCCACACCAGCAGCCCGAGCAAGCCGAGCGAGATGGCGATGCGCAGCGGCAGGACCCACCTCCGGCGCTGCCGCGCGTCGGGCTCGGCGGCTGCGGTGGCGTCCACGACCAGATCGGCGACCGGCGTCTCGGCGAAGTCGGCGAGCTCCTCGACGAGCTCGCCCGGCCGCTCGTGCGGCGGCGTCGTGCCGGGTTCGGTGATCTCAGCGGGGTCGATCGAGCCAGTCTACGAACGCCGCCCATCGCCACCTTCGGCGGGCCGCTGCTGGGACGTCGGGTGAGGTCACGCCCTACCCTGGGGCGCCGTGGGTGCGACGCAGCGGCGCGAGGCGCAGAGCACGACAACCGACCGGTGCCGGCGCGCCGCGACCGGTGCGCCGGCGCGTGCGAGCGGCGGCCGCCGGCGTTGGACGGCCGTCGCCGTCGCCACCGGTGCGGTGGTGCTCGCCGGCGCCTGCGCGTCGTCGGGCGGCTCGGCGCAGGACACGACGACCTCGTCCGGGTTGGGCGGCGCGCTCGGCGGCTTCCTCCCGACCGCCGATCTCGAATCGGTCGAGGAGTCGGTCGAGCGCACCTCCACCACCGATCGCGGGCGGCTGCACGTGCAGCTGACGATCGCCGACACCGGGATGATCGACGGCGAGCTCCTGCAGGCGGACGGTGCGTTCGTGCTCTCCGACGACCTCGCCGAGCTCGAGATCACCCCGGGCCGCATCGGGAAGGCGGGCGGTCTCGAGCCCAGCCGCGGCGTCGCCCACGGCTCCGACATCTACGTGCAGGACGAGGCGGCGGCGGCGCTGCTCGGCGTGACGACCCCATGGATGCGCTACCTCGACCCGTGCGGGGACGACGGTCTCGGTCAGGGGTTCGTGCCGTTCGGTGGGGCCGACGCGCTGACCTTGCTCGACGTCGCCGGGAGCTCGGGGAGCGCCGTCGAGGAGGTCGGCTAGGAGAAGGTGGCCGGCTTCCCGGCGGTGCACTTCCGCACAGAGGTCGACCTCGGCGCCGCTGTCAAGGCGTTCTCCCAGGATTGCGCCGGGGACTGGGCGGCCTTCGAGGGATCGTCCGTGCCGCTCGACCTGTGGATCCACACCACCAGCGGCGTCGTCATGCGCGAGGTGCTCACCTTCGACCTCGAGGACTTCCTCGAGCGCACCGACCCCGAGACGGCGGCGGAGGTCGCCGGCCTCGGCGGCACGCTCGAGTACCGGGTCGAGTTCTACGACCTCGGCAGCGAGGACATCGCCATCGCCGTGCCCGGCGACGACGAGGTCACGGAGGTGACCAAACAGGAGTACGAGGCGGCCGGCGAAGGCGAGTCGGCGACCGCCGACAAGGCCAGTACGGGCGGCGACGACGAACCCACCGGCGCCCAGCGCACCACCACGACGACCGCGCCGAGCACGTCGCGTACGACCGCGTCGGACTGGGGCGACTGAGCGCTAGGGTCCCGGGCGCGTCGGCCGGCGGAGCCGGCGCCAGCACACGTCGGGGGACCGATGCACCAGCGCACGATCGAGATCGAGGCCGTCGACCTGGCGGGGCTCGGCACCCCGACCATCGAGATCGCCGTCACCGAGGCGGGCGTCGGCGGGCGGCCGTTGTTGCTGCTGCACGGCTTCACCGGCACCCGGGGTGACTTCGACGACTGGTACGACGAGCTGGCGTCGCTCGGCTGGCACGTCGTCGGCCCGGACCATCGCGGCCACGGCGACAGCGCCAAGCCGGCCGACGAGCGGGCGTATGCCGTCGAGCTGTTCGCAGCGGATGCCCTGGAGGTGGCCGACGCCCTGGGCTGGGGCCGGTTCGTCCTCCTCGGCCATTCCATGGGCGGCATGGTGGCGCAGGAGCTGGCTGCCATGGCACCCGAACGCCTCGATGGCCTGGTGCTCATGGACACGTCGTACCGATCGGTCCCGGTCGACCCGAACCTGTTGGCGCTCGGGGTGGAGCTGGCCCGCACCGGCGGGATGCCCGCCGTCGCGGACGCCGTGGCGGCGCTCGGCGATGACGGGCCGCTGGTGACGGAGGCTGACCGGCGCCTCCGGGCCGAGCGGCCCGACTGGGCGGCGCGCGGCGACCGCAACCTGCGCGCCTGCGCCGCGGAGATGTACGCCGCGATGCTGCCGGCCATCGGCGGGGAGCTCGACACCTACGACCGACTCCTGGGAATCAGGACGCCGACCTTGGTGATGGTCGGCGCGCTCGACGAGTTGTTCGTCGAGCCGAGCAGGCACATGGCCGAGGTCCTGCCCGACGCCCGGCTCGCCGTGCTGCCCGACGGCGGCCACAGCCCACAGGTCGAAGCGCCCGATGCCTGGCGCGACGCGCTGGTGGCGTTCCTCGACGAGATCGCCGCTGCCGCACCGGCCTGAGTCCAGGCGCCGTCCGCCGCCCGCACCCACGTCGCCGGCGGCGCCGGCGGGCACGACTACGGTGAGCGACTCGTGGCCGCTGTCTCCGACCTGCGCCGAGTGCCTGCACCGGGGTCCGGCGCCCTCGACCGGCTCGCGTCCGTGTCAGGCGCGGCACGGGTCGGGGTGTTGGTGGGCGTGGCGCTGGCGGTGCGGCTGGCGCTGTTGGCGGCCATGCGCGGTGATCCTGTCGTCGGTGACGCAGCCCTCCAGGTCGACCTGGCGGCGCGTCTCGCCGGGGGGCTCGGACTGTCGGGGGTCGCGCCACAGGTCGAGCTGCACCCGACGGCGCTGGTGCCCCCGGCGTACCCGTTCGTGCTGGGCACCGTGTTCGAGGTCCTCGGTCGGTCGGTGACGGCCGCACGCCTGGTCAGCCTCGGTCTGGGCATCGGCGTCGTGTTGGTGGTCGACCGGCTCGGCGTGCGCGTCGGCGCCCTGGCCTTCGGTCGTTCCGATGCCGACGCCTCGCCCGGCGCCTCGTCGCAGCCGGCCACCGCGGCACCGACCGCCGCCGCGTCGCTGACCGGTCTGGTGGCGGGGCTGCTGGTCGCCGCCGCCCCGGCCGTCGCCGCGCGCGACGTGGTCCCGTTGGCGTCGTCGCTCGTGGCATTGCTCCTGGTGACGACGCTGGTGCTGCTGCTCGACGGCCGTGCGGTGGCGGCCGCCGTCGCCGTCGGGGCGCTGGTCCTGGCGCGGCCGGAGTACCTGGTGCTGGCGGTCGTCCTGCTGGCGTGGACCGGCTGGCGCCTCGACTGGCGCCGCGCCGGGTGGTTCGCGCTCGTGGTGGGCCTCGTGCTGTTCCCCTGGCTGCTGCGGAACTCGATGCTGCTCGGCGTGCCGGTCGTGTCGACCGACGTCGGCCGCCAGCTGGCAGCGCTCTACTCGGACGAGGCGGCGGCGTCGGGTGTGGGGGCCGACGCGTCGGTGGACGGGCGCTTCGACGACCTGGCGCTCACCCGGTTCGACGAGGCGGCCTGGGATCGTGCCCTGCGCGAGCGCGCCGTCGACGACCTGCGTGCGCACCCCCGCCAGCTGGTGGCGGCGGCGGGGCGCAATGCGCTGGCGGTGCTCGAGCTCCAGGTCGAGCCGAACCGGCTGGCCGATGCGCGCGACGGCGTCCCGGCGCGCCTGCGGCCGATCGCCGTCGTGGCCGGGCTCGCCGTCGGGCTCGCCGGCGTCGTGGGACTGCTCCGCGCCCGACGCAGCCGTGGGGCGGAGCTGGTCGGGCTGGCGGCGATGGCGATCTTGGGCACCCAGCTGCTGCTGGTCGTCGCCACGCCGACCGGGCGCGTCCCGATCGACGTCCTGCTCTGCGTCGGCTCCGCGCTCAGCCTCGTTGCTGTGGCAGGGGCCCGGAGGCGTGTGGACCCCTCGAGCTGAACCGGCGGTTCAGCGCCCTGCTTTGTCGAGGAAGCGCTCGATGTCGACGACCACCCGGGTGACGCGGCCGACTGCGATCAGGCCACGCTCGTCGTTGACCGACACGGTGAAGGTGATGCGGCGACCGGTGACCCGCTCGATCGTCGCCTCGGCGGCGACGCGGTGCCCCACGGCCGTCGGCGCCAGATGGTCGAGTTGTACCTGCATCCCGACCGTCGTCTCGCCGGCATCGAGGCGGCCGTCGAGGACCTTGACCGCCGCCTCCTCGCACAGGGCGACGACCCGTGGCGTGGCGAGCACCGGCACGCTGCCCGATCGGAGGGCGACCGCGGTGTCGGCGTCGGCGACGTCCAGCTCGACTTCGGCCCGCAGTCCCGGTTCCAGTCGCATCGTCGCACGATAGGACCGCAGCCCTGGCGACGGCCAGCCACGCCGCGCGCGCCGAGCCCGTGACGGGGGCGCGTCCGGCCAGATCCGACCCCGACGCGGCCCGGCGGCGTGCGCCCGGCACGGCGCTAGCCTGCTCCGGGCCGGGGGTGTGCCGGCCCGTGTCCGGGCCGAGCGCCATCCCGACGCCGGCCGCGCGAGGCGGACCGGCGCGAGCCACGAGGAGCACGGGTGTCCGGAGCCGATCTGATCGACGTGTCGGTGGTCGAGGCCACGCTCGACGCCGCGTTGCGCACGGGCGGGGAGTTCGCCGAGGTCTTCGTGGAGGACAAGCGTGCGTCGAGCGCCTACCTCGACGACGGCAAGGTCGAGGAGCTGACGTCAGGTCGTGATCGCGGGGCGGGCATCCGCGTCGTCGTCGGCGAGACCACGGGCTTCGCCCACACCGCCGACCTGTCGGAGGCCGGGCTGCGGGCGGCCGCCGAGGCCGCGGCCGCCGCGGCCCGCTCCGGCGGCGCCGGGGCGACCGTGGCGGTGCTCGAACGGCGGGCGACCGACCGCGGCTACGCCATCGAGACCTACCCAGCCGACGTCCCCAAGGGCACCAAGGTCGAGCTGCTCACCCGAGCCGACGACGCGGCGCGCACCCAGGGCGGAGCGATCACCCAGGTTTCGGCCAGCTACGCCGACAGCCGTCGCCGCATCCTCGTCGCCAACTCCGACGGCCTGCTCGCCGGCGACGACACCGTGCGCACCCTGTTCTCGGTGAGCTGCGTGGCCACCGGCGACACCGGCATGCAGACCGGCCGCGAGTCGGTCGGCTACACGATCGGCTTCGAGCTCTTCGACCAGCACGATGTCGCCGAGCTGGCGCGCCGGGCCGCCGACCGTGCGCTGACCAAGCTGGCGGCTCGCCCGGCACCGAGCGGCGAGCTGCCCGTGGTGATCGGCCCGGGCGGGGGTGGCGTGCTCTTCCACGAGGCATGCGGCCACGGCCTCGAGGCCGACCTCGTCGCCAAGGGCGCGTCGGTGTTCCGCGGCCGCGTCGGCGACCAGGTCGCATCCCCGCTGGTCACCCTCGTCGACGACGGGACGATGGCCAAGGAGTGGGGCAACATCGGCATCGACGACGAGGGCCACCCGGCGGCGCGCAACGTGTTGATCCAAGACGGCGTGCTCACCGACTACATGTGGGACCTGCTGCGCGCCCGCAAGGAAGGTCGACCGTCCTCGGGCAACGGCCGTCGCCAGAGCTACCAGCACCTACCGATGGTGCGCATGACCAACACCTACCTGCTCGCCGGCACCGACGACCCGGATGAGATCGTGGCGTCGACGCCGAACGGCGTGTACATCGCCCACCTCGGCGGCGGGTCCGTCAACACCGCCACCGGCGACTTCGTGTTCGGGATGACGGAGGCGTACCTCATCGAGGACGGGCGCATCACCGAGCCGCTGCGCGAAGGCAACCTCATCGGGAACGGTCCCGAGGTGCTCCAGCGGATCGACGCCGTCGGCAACGACTTCGCCATGGGCTCGCCCGGCACCTGCGGCAAGGACGGCCAGGGCGTGCCGGTGGGCGACGGCGTCCCGACGCTGCGGGTGTCGAGCCTGACCGTCGGCGGCACCGCGGCATGAGCGGCGCACCCGGCGAAGACGTCCCCGAGCTGGCGGAGCTGCTGGCCATCGGCGACCGGGTCGTCGCCCAGGCGCGGCCGGGCGAGCAGGTCGAGGCGGTCTTGGTGCGCGGCCGCGACACCGAGGTGCGGGTCTACGACGCCGAGATCGAGTCGTTCAGCTCCGCCCAATCGCAGGGCGTCGGCATCCGCGTCGTCGTCGACGGCCGCCAAGGCCTCGCCTACGCCGCCTCCTTCGACGAGGCCGACCTGGTCGAGACACTCGCCGACGCCCGCGACAACGCCGCCTTCGCCCACGTCGACGAGTTCCAGGGGCTGGCCGAACCCGACGGCGTGGCGATCGTTGAGCTCGACCTGTTCCGTGACGCGGTGCTGGCGTACCCGACGGAGCGCAAGATCGACCTCGCGCTCGAGCTCGAGCGGCGGGTGCTCGACGCCGACCCGCGCATCTCGGGCCTGGAGTCGGCCGACTACGTCGACTCGGCGTTCGAGGGCGCCATCGTCACGTCCACCGGCATCCGCAACGCCGGGCGCGAGACGTCGGCCTACGTCGCCGCGTATGCGCTGGCGACCGAGGGCGACGAGACCCAGACCGGGTTCGGCTACTCGGTCGGGCGCGAACCGGGGGAGCTCGACGTGGCCAAGGCCGCCGCCGAGGCCGCGGAGCGTGCCACCCGGCTGCTCGGTGCCACCAAGCCGCCGAGCGAGCGGGTGCCGGTCGTGCTCGACCCCTGGGTGACGGCGCAGTTCCTGTCGCTCATCGGCTGGACGCTCAACGGCGAGGCGTTGATCAAGGGGCGGTCCCTGTTCGCCGACCGGCTGGGCGAGTCGGTGGCGGCGCCGTGTGTCACCCTCGTCGACGACCCGACCGACCCGGCAGCGTTCACCGCGACCGACGTCGACGGCGAAGGGCTCGCCACGCGACGCAACGTGCTGATCGACGGCGGTGTGTTGTCGAGCTTCGTGCACAACGCCTATACGGCGCGGCGGGTCGGCGGTCGCTCCACCGGCTCGGCGGTGCGCGGCGGCTACAAGTCCTCGCCCGGCGTCGGCATCCAGGCGGTCTCGCTGGCGCCCGGCGCCCGCTCGCAGGCGGAGCTGGTGGCCTCGGTCGGCGACGGCATCCTCGTACAGGAGGTGACCGGCTTGCACTCGGGGGTCAACGCCGTGTCGGGTGACTTCTCCACCGGTGCCGAAGGGCTGCGCATCCGCGACGGCGCGCTCGCCGAGCCGCTGCGCGAGTTCACCATCGCCTCGACGCTGCAGAAGATGCTGCTCGACGTGGCCGAGGTCGGCGCCGACCTCGTCTGGCTTCCGATGTCGGCGGCCGGCGTCAGCCTGGTGATCGGCGACGTCACCGTCTCGGGCTCGTGAGCGCCGAGCCCGCGGTGCGCGCCGGCGTCGATCCGTCCGCGCTGGGGGAGATCGGCGACACCGACACCCTCGAACGGCTCGCCGCGTCGCTGGCCGGTGCCGCCCGGCCGGGTGAGCAGCTCGAGGTCTGCATCAGCCGCGGCACCCGCACGGTGGTCAAGGCCTACGGCGGCGAGGTCGAGTCGCTGACGATCGCCGGGTCGGCCGCCGTCGGCGTGCGCGTGGTGCGCGACCAGCGCCAGGGCTTCGCCAGTTGCGGCACGCTCGACCCCGCGGTCATCGCCGAGACGCTGGCGGATGCGCGTGACAACGTCGCCTACGGCGAACCCGACGAGTGGTTCGGCGTCGCCGAGCCCGACGGCGTGCCGGCTGTGCCCCAGGACCTGTGGTGCGAGGCGCTGGTGGCCTTGCCGACCGAGGCCAAGGTGCCGCTGGCGCTCGAGCTCGAACGGCTCGTGCGCGCCGGCGACCCGCGCATCACCGGCGTGCGCAGCGCCACCTACGCCGACGCCATCGGCGAGTCGGTCGTCGCCAACAGCCTCGGGCTCGTCGGCGCGACCCGGGGGACCTGGTGCAGCGTGTCGACCCTGGCCCTCGCCGAGGCCGACGGCGAGACCTCCACTGGCGGCGGGCACGACGTGCGCCGCGATCCGGCTGAGCTCGACCTGCACCACGCCGCCGACGACGCCGTCACCCGCTCGACTCGCCTGCTGGGCGCGTCGAAGATCCCGTCGCGCCGCATGGCGTTGGTGCTCGAGCCGCGCTTGGCGGCGACGATCCTCGGGATCGCCGGAGGCACCCTCACCGGCGGTCGCCTCGTGAAGGGGCGTACCCCGTTCGCCGGTCGCGTCGGCGAGCAGATCGCCACGCCGCTGCTCACGCTGGTGGACGACCCGACCGACGCCCGGTCCTTCGCCGCCGACGCCGTCGATGGCGAAGGCCTCGCCTGCCGGCGCAATGCCCTCATCGTCGACGGGGTGCTCCAGGGGTTCCTGCACGACAGCTACACCGGTCGCCGCACCGGGGCGGGGTCGACGGGCTCGGCGGTGCGCGGTGCCCGGACTACGCCGGGCCCGGGTTGCCAGGCGCTGGCGGTCACGCCGGGCACCCGGTCCTTCGACGCCATCGTCGCCGACGTCGGCGATGCGCTCGTCGTGCAGTCGTTCAGCGGCCTGCGCTCCGGCGTGAACGCCGTGAGCGGTGACGTGTCGGTCGGTGTCGAAGGCCTGCTGGTGCGTGACGGTACGCTCGGCCCGCCCGTTCGGGAGGTGACCGTGGCTTCGACGTTGCAGAAGATGCTCCTCGACATCCGCGAGGTCGGCGGCGACCTCGAGTGGCTGCCCGGGGGCACCGGCGCCGCCACGCTGGTCATCGACGACGTCGTGGTCAGCGGCACGTGAGCGGCCGCGTGCGCGGCGTGCTGGCGGCCGTGCTGCTGAGCCTCGTCGTGGGCGCAACCTGGGCCGGCACGGCGGCAGCGGGAGGCGCTGGCGACCCGTCGCCTGCCGCGGCCTCTGGCGGGTCCGAGCCGAAGATGACGATCGCCCAGGCGGCCGTCCTCGGAGTCGTCGAGGGCGTGACCGAGTACTTGCCCGTGTCATCGACCGGGCACCTGCTGGTGACCCAGCGCCTGATGGACATCGGCACGAGCGAGGCCGACAAGGCGGCAGCGGACGCCTACGTCGTCGTCATCCAACTCGGCGCCATCTTGGCCATCGTCATCCTGTACTGGTCCCGGCTGATGAGCCTGCTGCGCGGCCTCGTCGGGCGCGACGCAGAGGGCCGTCGCGTGCTGATCGGCGTGGTCGTGGCCTTCGTCCCCGCGGCGGTGATCGGTGTGGTCGGGGAGTCGACCATCAAGGACGTGCTCTTCGGCGCCTGGCCCGTGGTGGCGGCGTGGTTCGTCGGCGGCGTGGCGCTGCTGGTGATGGTGCGGGCGGGCATCCTGCCCACGGGCGACGCCGACAGCGACGAACCGCTCTCGACCGACGAGGACGATGCCGCCGACATGATGGAGTCGATCATCGTGGCGGACGACGACCCGGGACGGCAGAAGCGCACGCGGGTGGCGCTCGGCATGATCACGCCGCAGCAGGCGCTGATCATCGGTGTGGCGCAGTGCCTGGCGATGTGGCCGGGGACGAGCCGCAGCCTCGTCACGATCGTGGCGGCGGTGCTGGTCGGGTTGCGCCTGTCGGCGGCGGTGGAGTTCAGCTTCCTGCTCGGCCTGGGCACGCTCTCGGCGGCGACGATGCTGGACCTGGCCAAACACGGCGGTGAGATCGTCGACACCTTCGGCGTGGCCGCTCCGATCGTCGGCTTCGTGGCGGCGTTGGTGTCCGCGGTCGTCGCCGTGCGGTGGATGGTCACGTACCTGCAGCGGCACAGTCTCGCCATCTTCGGCTGGTACCGCATCGGCGTGGCGTTGATCGTCGGCGTGCTGCTCGTGACCGGCACCATCACCAGCGCCGCGTGAGCTCACGCGAGGAACCGTTCGCTCGCGCCGACGAGGTGGTGTGGCGGTCGCTCCCGGGCGGCGACCTCGGCTACGTCTTCGCGTGTCGAGTGCTCATCGATGAGCCCGACGTGATCGCGGTCGTCCAGCCGACCGGGTCTGTGGTGTCGCGCCGCTCCGGGACCCGTGGCGGACGGAACGGCCGGTCGCTTCTGCCTGGTGGCTGGGACGGCGGGCGCGTCGCAGGAACGTGGGACCGGCTGCCGAGTGTCCGTCTGCACCCGATCGGTCGGCACTACTCCGTGATCCGCACCTGGCTCGCCGAAGCGGAGCGGTGCGACGGGTGGTACGTCAACCTCGAACGCCCCTGGACGCGCACCTCGGTGGGCTTCGACTCGGAGGATCTCGTCCTCGACGTCACCGCGACGCGCGACCTGAGCGACTGGCAGCTCAAGGACGAGGACGAACTGGCCTTCGCCGTCGAGGTCGGACTCGTGTCCGAGGTCGCGGCGCGCCGGACCCACGCCATCGCCCGGGCTGCGGCCGAGGACCTCGACCATCGCCGGTGGCCGTTCGACGAGGCTGCCTGGCCGACCGGGATGCCGCCCGAGCTGCTCGCTCCGGTAACGCTGCCCGACCGGTGGGACGGGACCTGAACGACGTGGTGGCCCGCACGGGCCACGCGCGTTGGGGGCCGGTAGGGTGCCGCCCGTGGTGATCGCCATCTTCATCCGCCGCCTGAAGCCCGGGTGCACCTATGCGGACTTCGAGGATGCCTGGCGCGCGGAGCAGGGCTTCGGCGTTCCCGCCCGCGTGATCAGCGCGTCGAGCCTCGCTGATCCGCGCGAGGTGCTGACCGTCGGCTTCGTGCAGGTCGAGCCGGACCAGCTGGCGGCAACCGGCGACGGCGTGGCGGCACAGGAGGCGAAGCGGCACTCCAGGATCGACGAGGTGATCGAGTCGACCGAGCTTCGGGCGTTCTTCGAGGTCGAAGGAGAGTTCGACTTCTCGGCCGAGCCGCGCCAGATCGAGGTCGGCTCGGCACCGAGCTTCTTCGGTCTCCTGTAGGCCGTCGACCACGAGCGCTTCCATACCCGGTCGCGCTCGCGGGCTGGTCAGGCGGAACGGTCGGCCCACAGCGAGCTGATCGGCAAGCGCACCAACGGCTAACCAACAATTTCGCAGACGGCAAACCGACCACGCGCGGCGCCTCGCCGCCAAGACGTACGACTTGCGAGGGGCAGGAGACGCCAGTCGATCACCTGCGACCGGGAGGTCGGCGCGGCGAGGCAGTCGTTCACCGCCCGGAGCGTGCGCCGGCAGGCCGACGAGGGACCCAGCAGCGAACCTCCTCGGCATAGCGCCGGTACGGTTCGTCGAAACGGTCGAGGAGGTCGGCCTCCTCGGTTGGCCGGATCAGGACGTCCCACACAGCGGCGCCGGCCACCGCGATGGCGACGACGGTCCACGATCCGAGCACAAGGCCGACACCTGCGGTCTGGAGCGCGCCGGCGAGTGCCATCGGATTGCGCACGTACCGGTACGGGCCGGCGATGACGAGCTCGCGAGCGGTGTCGGCTGGCAGCGGCGTGCCATTGCCGACGATGGCCATCGTGATGCACGACCAGAGCCCCGCCACGCTCCCGATCAGGAAGCAGGTCGCGCCCACGGCGCGGACGCTCGGCCGGTCGAGCGCCGGCCACTCCAGGTGGAGCCGTGCTTCGACCGCCAGCAGTAGCAACGGCACCGCCACGAAGAAGGTCGTCCAGAACACGACGAGCTGCGCCAGGCTGCGGCCCAGATGGTGCGCTGCTGGCCGCTCAGCTGCGACGCGGAACGCCAGCGGGCCGACGAAGAACCATCGTGTCGGGAGCGTTCCGGCCCACATGGTGGCGGCGCTCGCGAGCGAGCCGACGGTTGCCGCACCCATCAGCACCACGCCCCAGCCGGCCGCTTCGGCGATCAGGCCATACGTGCCGAGGGCGACCGTGACCAGGATGGTCCACGCCGCCGCGATCGCGGCCACGATCCGACTCCCGCGCAGCGCCGCCATCGCCGACATCCCGACGAACAGCACGAGGTCCGGCCCGGCGACGATTGCGGGGTCCCAGGTGCCAAGCGTGGCATCGCGCACCGTGTCGGACGCGAAGACCGCAGCCCACCACACCGCTCCAGCGACCGCTTGGAGCGCGAAGTACGCGCGCGCCATCGCACGCGGCGCGGCTCGTCCGACCGGAAGCACCGAACCACCCTAGGGACGAATCATTGCCGACGTCCGGCTCGATGTCGTCACTCGGTCACGCTTGACCGATCACGACACGATCGGTCCGCCCCGATCGTGTGCGGCACTGAGGCGGCGATCGATCTCGTCGTTCATGACTCGGCACTCGTCGAGCGGGTGGTCGTAGCGGCACAGCAGTGCGCCATCGAGGAGCTCACGCGCCCGGCGGAGCTTGGCCAGGTCGGCGTCGAGCTGGTCGAGGCGTCGGCGTGCGATGGCCTTCCACGCGGCGTTGTCCTCCGCATCGAGCACGCCCTGGATCTCGTCGAGCGACAGTCCCGCGTCCTGGAGCATCTGGACGAACTCGAGGCGGCGCACGGTCGACCACCGGTAGCGGCGTTGGCCCGACACGCGTGCGTCGGCGGTCACGAGGCCGCGGCGCTCGTAGTACCGCAGCGTGGAGGTGGCGACTCCCACCAGGGCTGCGGCTTCGCCGATCGAGAACGTGGGTTCGGGTTCGATCGCTCCAGCATCGCTTGACGTGAACCCGACTTCAACCGTCAGGCTCGGCGGCATGTCGTCGAACACTCCCGCAGCCATCGAACCCGTTCCCAACCATCATGCGTCCCATCCGGGCTTCTCGGGCCCGAGCGGGCTCCTCGCCGCCGTGTCGTTCCTCTTCGGCCGCGACGACGCCGCCCGGCTGGCGATCGACCTCGCCGGCCTGCGCTCCGGTGATCGCCTCGTCGATGTCGGGTGCGGCCCCGGCATCGCCGCGCAGCGGGCGCGCCAGATCGGCGCCGAGGTGATCGGTGTCGATCCGGCACCGATCATGCTGCGTGTGGCGAGGGCACGCTGGCGCTCCGACGACCAGGTCACGTGGGCGTCCGGTACTGCCGAATCCCTGCCGGTCGACGACGGGTGGGCAACCGTGGTGTGGTCGCTCTCGACCGTCCACCATTGGGCAGACGTCGAGGGCGGGCTGGAGGAGGCGCGCCGGGTGCTGGCGCCCGACGGTCGCCTGGTCGTGCTCGAACACCGCATCCGCGACCATGCGGCGACGGGCCATGCCGGGCACGGCTGGACCGCCGAGCAGGCCGAAGCGTTCGGCGCGCTGTGTCGTCGGCACGGGTTCGCCGACGTCGCCCTCGACGACCATCCCAGCCGCCGC
>CAZYKR010000020.1:0-26287 GCA_964648005.1 uncultured Iamiaceae bacterium | reverse complement strand
CGTCGATCCGTTGCCGGGCCTCGGCGCCTCGGCCTGCTACGCAGAGGCCGCTGCCGACGGGCGGCCGTTCTTCGTCATTCCCTGGAACGGGCTCACGCTGATCGGCACCACCGACGTCGCCTTCGACGGCGACCCGGTAGGGGTCCTCGGTCTGGTCGACGCCCCGAGTGGCGATCGCCGTGACCAGCACCACTGCGAACAGCAGCACCGGGAGCACAGCACGGATGACGAGCTGGCGTCGGCCGCGCAGGCCGTCACGCACCTCCTGCGCCGCCACGGCACGGGCGCCGCGGTCGAGCCCGGCGGGCATCAGCTCGTGAGCTCCGCGGCACCCAGCAGGTGGACGAAGGCGTCACGGAACGAGGTGGCACCGGCGAGCGCCATGACCTCGTCGGGCGTGCCGTCCACCACGACGCGACCGCCAGCGATCCCGACGAACCGCGCCGCACGGCGCTCCGCCTCCTCGAGTCGGTGCGTCGACAGCAGCACGGTGCGCCCGCCGGTCAGGTCGGCCTCGGCGAGCAACTGCTCGAGTCCGGCGGCCGCGACGACGTCGAGACCCGACGTCGGTTCGTCGAGCAACACGACCGGCGGATCGTGCACGAGCGCCCGGCACAACGACACCTTCTGGCGATTGCCCTTCGACAAGATCCCGGCGCGCTCGTCGAGGTGTGACGTGAGCCCGATGAGCTCGGCGAGGTGATCGATGCGGCGCCGGCTGGCATCCCGGCCGATCCCGTAGGCCGCCGCCGTGTAGCTGAGCTGCTCGCGCACGGTGAGCCGATCGTGCAGTCCCGGCTCCTCGGTGACGAGGCCGATCGAGCGGCGGACGTCCTCCGGTGCCGCGGCGACGTCGTAGCCGGCCACCTCGACACGGCCGCTGTCGGGCCGCAGCAGCGTCGACAGCACGCGCATCGTGGTCGTCTTGCCGGCACCGTTGGGTCCGAGCAGGCCGGTGACGGCGCCCGTCGGGGCGCGGAAGGTCACCCCGTCGAGGATGCGCCGCTCCCCGAGCACCTTGACCAGCCCCTCCACCTGGATCACGGCGGCAAGTATCGCCCACCCGGCCGGCGGTGGTCTGCCGTGGCAGGCTGGAGCCGCCCCAACGACACAAAGGACGTGCCATGGCGGAGAGCAACGACGATGCCCGACTGCAGGAGCAGATCCTTGACCTCGTGCAGCGATCGAGCGAGGCCGTGGTCGGCGCCGGTCGGGCCTTCACCGAGAGCGTGGCGAACGTGGTGCCCGCCGACACGACCGCCATCGAAGACCTGATCGACCGGGCGTTCGACCTCACCGAGAAGGTGCTCGACGCCCAGCGGGAGTTCGCCAAGAACGTCATCAAGGCGGCAACGGCACCCGACGGAGACGACGGCGCCTGAGCTCGGGGCGTGACGCCTGCCGGACCGTCAACCGGCCGGCACGGGGTCAGCCTGCTGACGGGACGAGCAGCACCGGAACCGACGAGTGGTCGGCCAACGCCTTGGCCGTCGAGCCGAGCGCCAGGTGCGCACCGGCACCGCGCACCCCCACCACGACGACGGCCGAGCCCTTGTCGGCGGCGTGGCGCACCAGCGCCTCGGCGGGCTTGCCCGACAGGAGCGCCTGGTCCGGTGTGATGGCGCTGGCGGCGGCGAACCGATCGGCGGCCGCCGTCAGCCGTTGCTCCGCCTCGACGCGCGGGGCCGGCCGCCCCGGGAGCTGGTCGACGTCGAAGTCCAACACCGTGGCGACGGTGACATGGCGCAGCCGGTCGCCAAAGAGCGCCGGCACCGCGTCGAGCGCCGCCTCGGACGCCGGGGAACCGTCGAGACCGACGACGACGTCGATCGTGCCGGCACCGCGGGTGCCCTCGACCACCGTGGCCGCCGACGGGTGCTCCTCGTCGACGGCCGACAGCACCAGGAAGATGGTCAGCGGACCGAGGAAGGCCAGGCTCAGCCAGATGGCGGTGGAGTGCCCACGACGGATCATCACCGCGGCCACGGCGAGCCCGAACAGCAACCAGACGACGATGGCGATCAGCACCGGCATGGCGACAGTCTCGCCGACGCAGCCCCGGGCGGACAGGGACCTCCGGCCCTGCACCGTCCGGTGCGGCGCTCAGACCGGGATCGACACCTCCGACGGGTCGATGCAGGACGCGGCCAGCGGGTCCTGCGCCTCCGCACCCGAGGGGTACGCCGGAGGCTCCTCCGCCGCGGCCGACGGTTCGGCGAGGAAGGCCACGATGGCACGTGCGATGCCGTCGGCCTCGGCGTCCCGGAAGGCGTCGGTGGCGAGTAGCGAGCCCTCCGGACTCGACGGAGGATCGCCGACGGGGCCGTTGCCGACGTACGCCGCTTCGACGATCACGCTCGGTACCGACGACGAGAACCGCAGCAGGCCGAACCAGTCCCAGCGCGGATCGTCGGCGCTGGCCTTGCTCTGCGGCCCGAGATCGTCCCCGGCCGCCCACCGGTCCCCCAGCGGGGCGATGGCGGCACCTACCTCGGCGTCGAGCAACTCGGCCAGGCGGCGCGAGGTGGCCGAGTCCTTCTGGTGCAGGGCGATGGTCCCGGGCTCGTCGATCACGCGCTCGTACACCGAGTTGTGGTGGATCGACACCATGGCGCGAGGCGCCAGCGCCGTGGCGATCTCGCCGCGCGGGTGCAGCAGCAGCGTGTAGGCGTTCGGGTGCGTCACGAGCACCGTCAGACCCTGCGCCTCGAGGCGCTGCGTCACCCGCTGCGTGACGGCGGCGTTCACGTCGGCCTCACGCAACCCGTCGGGTGACACGGCGCCGTCCTCACCACCGCCGTGGCCGGGGTCGAGGACGACGTCGACGGACTCGACCACCGTGCCGGCGTCCGCCCGGCCGACCCGGTAGCACGGCGTGCGCACCCACCACCCAGCATCGTCGGTGGCGAGGATGGGGGCGACGACCCCCGAGGGCGTGACCAGCACGCCGCGCGGCGCCGAGTCGGGCGCCGGCGCCGGCGATGGCTGCGGACGGCGGGTCATCGTCGCCGCACCGATCACCAGCACCAGCATCCCGGCACCGACGAGTCCTGCTGCCCATCGCCGCATCGGACCATCGTGGCCCAGCTCCCTAAGCTCTGTCCCTCATGGCTCGATCTGGTGGTCGTCACCGCACGCTCGTCTCCGTCGTCGGTTCCTTGGCGCTGCTCCTCGGGACGCTGCTCGTCAGCGTCGGAGCTCCGGCGCAGGCCCAGCCGCCGCCGTCGCTGCGTGAGCTGGCGGCGGCACAGGGCATGCACCTCGGCGCCGCCGTGGCGGGACCGCCGGCGCTCGACGATCCGACCTACCGCGAGGTGCTGACCCGCGAGTTCTCGATGGGCACGTCCGAGAACGACATGAAGTGGGGACCCATCCACCCCGCGCAGGACACGTACGCCTTCGCCAACGCCGACGCCCAGGCGGCGCTGCTCGAGGACAACGCCATGGCCATGCGCGGGCACAACCTGGCCTGGCACATGCAGAACCCGGACTGGCTCACGTCGGGCACCTGGACGCGTGACGAGGCCATCGGCCTGCTCGAGGACCACATCGACGCCGTCGCCGGGCGCTACGCCGGTCGCATCGCCGAATGGGACGTCGTCAACGAGGCCGTCGGGCTCGACGGCAACCCGTGGCCCAACCCGTGGAGCGCGTCGATCGGCTACCCCGACTACCTCGACGTGGCCTTCCGCCGTGCCCGGATCGCCGACCCCTCGGCGCAGCTGTTCTACAACGACTTCGGCATCGAGCAGCCCGGCCCGCGCGCCGACGCCGCCTACGACCTGGTCCGCGGCATGGTCGAGCGCGGTGTGCCGATCGACGGCGTCGGCTTCCAGGCGCACCTCAGCGTCGACTCGTGCCCGACCCCGACGACCTGCACCGATGGGTTCCTGGCCGAGATGGCGCGCTACGAGGCGCTCGGGTTGCGGGTGTCGATCACCGAGCTCGACGTCGCTATCCCGCTGCCCGCCGACGCCGAGGAGCTCGCCCGGCAGGCCGACGTGTACCGGCAGGTCGTGCTCGCCTGCCTGTGGGCGCCGAACTGCGCCACCGTCGTGCTGTGGGGCGTGTCCGACGCCCACAGCTGGATCCCCGGCTTCCGTCCCGGGTGGGGCGCGGCACTGCTCCTCGACGAGCAGTACCAGCCCAAGCCCGCGTACGACGCCGTCGCCGCGCTGCTGGCCGACCCGCCGCCGCGCCCGGCGCCGACGACCACCACCGCCGCGCCCCCGACGACCGCGGCGCCGGCGGCGCAGGTGACGCCCGCCTTCACCGGGTGACGCGGCGCCTAGGCTGACCGCCGATGGTCATGGGACGGCGACCGGAGGTCGCCACCGCGGGGGCACTGGGCGCCGGCAAGGCGCTCGGCAAGGTCGGGTTCGACCTGGCGCGTCACCTCGCCGAGGTCCCGCTGCAGCGCCCGTGGGACGGGCCGGCGCACCCAGCGACCAACATGCTGCGCAACGTCGTGCGCACGACCGTGCGCTCGGTCATGTCGACGGCGATGGCAATGGACACCCCCGAGCTGCGCTCCCTCGAGATCGTCCTCGACGATGCCGCCGGACTCGTCCTGCCGCCGCCGTGGCGGCGCGACGTGCGGGTGCGCGAGGCCGAGGTCGGCGGCGTGCCCGGCGAGTGGATCGAACCCGACGACGAGCGGCCGCGGGGCGTGCTGGTCTACTTCCACGGCGGCGGCTACCTGGCGACGACGCCCCGGATGTACCTGGGCTTCGCCTCGCACGTCGCCGACACCGCCCGGTGCCGTGTCTTCATCCCCGACTACCGCCTGGCGCCCGAGTTCCCGTATCCAGCGGCACTCGAGGACGCACTGGCCGTGTACGACGCCGTGCTCGCCGACGGCTGGTCGGCCGACGACATCCTGATCGCCGGCGACTCCGGCGGCGGGGGGCTGGCGGCGTCGCTGCTGGCGGCGCTCGGCTCCGAGGAACGACCGCACCCCGCCGGCGCCGTGCTGATCTCGCCCGAGATCGACCTCTCGCTCAGCGGCGCGTCGATGGAGGCCAACGCGGGCAAAGACATCCTGCCGCCCGACATCCCGGTGGACCCGTACCTGCACGGTGCCGACGCCCGCACCGGCACCACGTCACCGCTGTTCGCCGACCTGTCCACCTATCCGCCGCTGCTGGTCACCGCCGGCGGCGACGAGATGTTCGTGGACGGCATCCGCGCCTTCGTCGACTGGGCGGCGCTCGCCGACATCGACGTCGACTACCTCGAAGAACCGGGCATGACGCACGTCTTCGAGATCATCAGCCCGCTGTCACGGGCCACCGGGCGCGTCTACCGCCGCCTGCACGCGTTCATCGACGGCGTCCTCGACGACTGACCGTCACACCCGGGCGTCGATCCACGCCACGACGGCGTCGAGGACCTCGTCCTGTTCGGGCTCGTTGAAGATCTCGTGCGCCAGGCCCTCGTAGTAGGTGACCGTGAGGTCGTCGCTGCCCGCCTTCGCCTCGAGCATCTGCGAGCCGGCGACGTCGGCCAGGCCGTCGTCGGTGCCGTGCATCACGAGCGTCGGCACCCGCAGGTCGGCGACGCGGTCCGGGAAGGACGACATCGACGTGAGCAACGCCACCCCCAGCCCGGCCGTCATCTTGCCGTGGTGCACCAGTGGGTCGGCCTGGTACGCCGCCACGACCGCCGGGTCGCGGCTCACCTGGGTGGCGTCGAGCGCCAGCACCCGCGCCGTCGGCGCCACCCGCGCCACCACCTTCGACACGCCGACGAGCGCGCCGGGGACGCTGTCGGGCAGCGCCACCGCCGGGCCGGACAGCACGAGGCCGGCGAGGTGCTCTTGCTCGTCGAGGGCGTAGGCCAGGGCGATGTTGCCCCCCATGCTGTGCCCGAGCAGCACCAGCGGCAGGTCCGGATGGTGGGCGACGACGTGGCGTCGCACCAGCTCGAGGTCGTCGAGGAAGTCGTGGTACCGGTCGACGTGCGCCCGCGTGCCGGTCGAGCGGCCGTGCCCGCGATGGTCGTACGCCCACACGACGTACCCGGCGTCGGTGAGCCGCGCCGCCACGTGGCCGTAGCGACCCGAGTGCTCACCCAGCCCGTGCACGATCAGCACGAGGGCGCGCGAGGTCCCCTCCGGCGCCCAGTGCCGCACGTAGAGCTGTTCGCCGCCGACCCCGCGGATGCGGTCCTCGCCATCGATCACGACCGGCATGCTAGGTCCGGTGTGCGGCGCCGCCCACGCCGGCGTCGGCCACACTGGTCCGCCATGCGCAAGGACACGAGGCACCGGCGGATCGTGATCGCAGCCGCCGTCGCCGTGACGGTGGCGGGCGGCACCTCGTGTTCGAGCACTGCACCGTCGCCCGATGCCCAGGCGATGGAGGCGTCGACCACCTCGACGGCGGCTGGCACGCAGAGCACGGCCGCTGAAGCCGGCGGAATGACGCCGACATCGATGACTGCCGCGCCGACCCTCACCGAGCCGGGCCTCGGGCGCGCCGCCTTCGACGACACCGACGCCGCCATGGCGGCCCGGGTCTCCCAGGCCGGCATCGGCGGGAAGCTCATCGTCGTGCGTGACGACGAGGTGTTGATCGACGAGTCCTACGGCGGGGTCGGCGACGACACGCCGCTGTCGGTGGCGTCCACAGCGAAGTGGGTCACCGCCTCGACGGTCCTGACGCTCGTCGACGACGGGCTGCTGACGCTCGACGACCCGATCAGCACCTGGCTGCCCGACCTCGAGGGCCCGGTGCGCGAGGCCACCTTGCGCCAACTGCTGTCGCACACGTCGGGCGTCAAGCAGCAGCAGTGCATCTTCGACCCGAGCGACGAGTTGGCGTCGTGCACCCAGCGCCTGCTCGCCGCGCCGTTGGAGTTCGAGCCCGGCTCGGCGTTCTCGTACGGCAACGCCAGCTACCACGTCGCCGCCTACCTGGCCGAGGTCGTGACCGGCACGGACTTCCAGACGCTGTTCCGCACGCGGATCGCCGAGCCGATGGGGATGACCGGCACCACCTGGGGCTACGGCGAGACCCGCAACCCGACGCCGGCGTCGTCGATGATCACGACCGTCCACGACACCAAGGCCTTCCTGGAGATGCAGCTCGCCCGGGGCACCTACGACGGGCGGCGCATCCTGTCGGAGGAGGCCGTGGCCGAGATCGAGCGCAACCAGGTCGCTGGCTACGACACGTCGGGCGACTTCGCCGTCAACATCACCGGCATCCCGACCTACGGGCTCGGCACGTGGCGCGACGTGCCCGACGGCGACGAGGGCATCGCCATCATGAGCGGCAACGGCGCCGGTGGGTTCTACCCGTGGATCGACCGCACCCAGAACGCCTACGGCATCGTCGCCGTCGAGGACCGGCGCGGCGCCGAGATCGCCGTGCCCGCCTCCCAGGACGTGGCCGAACTGGCCATGGAAGCGACCGGCCGTGCGTGAGCGACGCGGCGGCGGGGCGCGGGGCGCGGTGCTCCTCGCGCTCGTCGTCGCCTTGGTGGCGTCGGTCGGGACGACCAGGCCCGCCTCGGCAGCCCCGCCGCACGTCGGAGCGGCGAACGCGGCCGCGACGCCGGGCGCGGCCGACCCGAGCGACCTCACCGACCCGACGACCTACCCCGAGCGCGGCTTCCACGACGTCAAGGGCCTGCAGCCCGACCTGTGGCCGAACCCTGCCGAGCTCGCCCCCGGGCTCGGCATCGTCGCGGTCAACCTCGTCTGGGCGCATTGGGAGCCGACGCCGCATCCGGCACCGTGCGCCACCGACCAGGTCACCTATGACGAGCGGTGCTTCGCCGTGCCCGCCGTCGTCGAGGAGCAGGTGCGCGCCTACACCGACCTCGGCGTGGCGGTGACCGGAATCGTCTACGGCACACCGGCGTGGGCGCGCGGCGTACGCCCCTGCGTCCCGATCCGACCGGGCTTCGAGTTGTTCTGCGTGCCCGACGACCCCGCCGACGCCGCGCGCTTCGCCGGCGCCGTCGCCTCGCACTTCGACGGCACCGGCGGGCACGGACGGGTCGTCGACTTCGTCATCCAGAACGAGGTGAACCTCAACGAATGGTTCAACGTCGGCTGCGGCGCCGGGACACCGTGCGACCTCGATAGCTGGATCGCCGACTACGCCGCCATCTACAACGCCTCCTACGACGCAGTGCGCTCTGCGCAGCCGGCGGCGAAGGTGCTGGTGCCGCTCACGCACCACTTCGCGCCGACGTTCGACCGCCTCGACCTCGAGCACCCGATCATGTCGATCACGACGTTCGTGCAGCGGCTGGCACCGCGACTGGGCGAGCGCGCCTGGGCCATCGCCTTGCACCCGTACCCGAACAACCTCGACGCTCGCATCGACGCCACCGACCTGCCGTGGGCGACCCTCGGGACGATCGGCGTGGTGCCCGGCTGGCTCCGTGCCGAGTTCCCGGACGATCCGCACGCCTGGGAGGTGCAACTGACCGAGGTCGGTCTCCACAACACGGGCGACCACGACGCGGCGCAGGCGGACTCGTTGTGCGACGCCTTCCGCAACGTGCTCGGAACGCCCGGCGTGACCTCGTTCATCTACCACCGGCTGCGTGACCACCCCGACGAGCAGGGCCTGGCATTGGGCCTGTGGCATACCGGTGACGCGCCGAAGCCGGCCTACGAGGTGTGGCGGCACGCCACCGACCCCGAGGCGCGGTCGTGTGGCTTCGAGCTCGACGGCCACACCGTCGTCCGCCACGCCGTCGACCCCACCACCGGGGCCCACCGCTACTCCTCCCGTGTGCCCGCCGCCGGAACGGCCGTCCAACCCGAGGCGTGGACCCTCGATTACGCCGAAGCGCCCGGTACGGCGCTACTCGTCGAGTGCGGCGACGGGTTCGCCACGTGGCTGTCGCGCGCCGCGCACTGCGACGGTGCGACGCCGATGGGTCCGGTCGGGTGGATCCGCGTCGCGCCCACCGACGGGCATACGGAGCTGTGGGGCTGCGCCGAACCGGTTCCCTTCGGTGTGGTGCGCACGGCCACCACCGCAACGTGCCCGCCGGGCGCCGCGGTCGACCTGCTCGGCTACGTGCCAGGCGATCCACCGACGACGACCACCACCAGCACCCCAGCGAGCGGAGCTGCCGTCACGCCGACCTTCGCGGGCTGAGCCGGCCGGGTGCCGATCGCCTCGGCGCGTCCTGTCGGTGGGTGCTGCGATGATCAAGGGCGGTGGACATCCATCTCTACGCCGACGGCGAGGCCTGGTTCGTGTGGCGCGACGGTGCGGCGACGCGCTTCGCGTCGCGTGCCGATGCGTTCGCCGCGGCGCGCGACCTCGCTCGGGAGCACTCGCCGAGTCGCATCGTGCGCGAGCCGCCTCCGGAGCCGGTGACGGTCGCCGCTGGTGCGTCCGGGGTCGATGACGACCTGGACATCGACCCCGACGACATCGACATCAGCGACTTCGACACCGAGGCGCTCTTCGACGACGAGGCGTCGACACCCGCCGACAGCCCGAACCGCAGCGCCCCTCGGGCGAGCACGTCGGCTCGCACCTCGTCGCCTCGGGCCAGCGCGCCGCCCGCCACGGGAGCGCCACGTCGAGCGGGGTCCGGCCGCGCCGCCCGCCCGGCCGTCGGCCCCGACGACGTCGCACCGGGTCCGGTCCGTCCGTGGGCGGCGCTGGCCGGACCGCCGGCGCTCGGCCGATCGTTGCTGCTCCCGGCGGGCGGCGCCGTGCCCGAACCGTGGGCCGACTGCGAGCGCGTCCGCATCACGGCGGCGGCGCTCGCCGACCCCGAGATGCACGTCGCCGTGCGCGCCGCCTACCTGGCGCGCATGCCGGTCGTGTACGAGCTCGACCCGCCCGACCTGTCGCCGACGCCCTGCTCGATCGAGGACGAGCTGTGGCAGGTGCCCGTCGACGTCGAGCTCACCGGCGACGCCACGTGGGAGCTCCTGCGCGCCAACGCCGTCGATGGTCGCGACCCGGACGCGCCGACGTGGTGGGCCACCGGCGCCGCCGTGGCCGCCGGAGCCGAGGCGTGCGCCGGCGAGGCTGCGCCGGGTACGGCCGACGTCGTGCTGAGTGACGGCCGCGCCGCCTGGTGCGACGGTGGGCCGCTGCACGCGTTCGGGCCCGACGAGCCGACGCCGGGCACCGTCGTCGTCCCGCGCATCACGCTCGAGCGCGGCCGGCTCGACCCGAACGTCGCCACCGTTCCCGAGCACCTGCGCGACGCCCTCGCCCCCGACCAGCTCGCCGCCGTCACCGACCCGCGTCCGCGGGCCCGCATCATCGCGCCGGCCGGGTCGGGCAAGACCCGGGTGCTGACCGAGCGCACCCGCGCCCTGCTGCGCGATCAGCTCGTGCCCGCCGAGTCGCTGTGCCTGGTCGCCTTCAACAAGCGGGCGCAGCTCGAGATGCTCGATCGCACGAGCGATCTGCCCGGGCTGCGCATCCGCACGCTCAACGCGCTGGCCCTCGCCGTGCTCAACGGCTCGGACGGCTTCGCCGACACCGGCCGGCGCGTCCGCACCATCGACGAGCTCGACGTGCGGGGCCTGATCAACGAGCTGGTGCGCTTCCCCCGCCGGGCCAACACGGACCCGGCGGCGGCCTGGATCGACGCGCTGTCTGCGGCCCGGCTCGGGCTGCGCGACCCGCGCCAGGTCGAGGCCGAGTTCGGCGGCGAGGTCGACGGCTTCGCCGAGGTGTACCCCCGCTACCGGCGCGAGCTGGCACGACGAGGCGTGGTCGACTTCGACGAGCAGATCGCCGGCGCCGTCGAGCTGCTGCTGCGCGACCCGGTGGTCCGCCGACGGGCGCAGCAACAGTGCCGGGTGCTGCTGGTCGACGAGTTCCAGGACCTCACCCCCGCGCACCTGCTCCTGCTGCGGCTCCTCGCCGGTCCCGAGCTGGCCGTGTTCGGCGTCGGCGACGACGATCAGACCATCTACGGGTACTCGGGGGCGTCGCCGCGTTGGCTCTTGACGTTCGACCGTTTCGTGCCGGGCGCTGACGAGCTGGCGCTGGAGGTGAACTACCGCTGCCCGGCACCGGTCGTCACGGCGGCGAGCAACCTGTTGACGCACAACGCCGAGCGGGTGCCCAAACAGATCCGCCCGGGGCCCGACGCCGTCGACGACGCCGATGCCCTCACCGTGGTGACGGTGCCCGACCCGACGACGGCGACTGTGGCGCGCGTCCACGAGCTGCTCGTCGCCGGTGCCGAGCCTGGCGATATCGCCGTGCTCACCCGGGTCAACACCCTGCTGGCCCCGGTCCTGGTGGCGCTGCGGCGCGACGGCGTCGGGGTGGCATCGCGCGAGTCGGGCCGCTTCCTCGAGCGCACCGGCGTGGCGGCGGCGTTGGCGTGGCTTCGGCTGGCGCTCGATCCGGAGCGCCTGCGCGACCGTGACGTGCAGCAGGCGGCGCGCCGCCCCGGCCGCAGCCTCTCCCCGCGGGTCATCGAGTGGATGGCCGAGCAGCGCACGCAGGTGGGCATCGAACGCCTCGCCGGTCGACTCTCCGACCAGCGCGACACCGACAAGGTGCTCGGGTTCCTCACGGACCTGCGGCGCATCGCGGCGCGCGCCGCCGACGGCGACGCCGATACGGCGACGCTGGTCGAGATCGTCCGCAGCGAACTCGGTCTGGAACGGTCCATGCAGACACTCGATGCCGCCCACCGGGGCCGCAACACGGCGGCGCACGCCGACGATCTGCGGGCGCTGGTCGCCCTGGGCCGACTGCACCCCGACCCAGGGTCGTTCGAGCCGTTCCTGCGCTCGATGCTCGAGGGTCCGGCCGACCCCGACGGCGTCACCCTTGCCACCGTCCACACGGTCAAGGGACTCGAGTGGCCCCACGTCATCGTCCACGACGCCTCGCAGGGCCTGTTCCCGCACCGGCTGTCCACCGACATCGAAGAGGAGCGGCGCGTCTTCCACGTCGCCATCACCCGCCCTCGCCAGCGCTGCACCATCGTCGCCGACGCCGCCGCGCCGTCGATGTTCCTCGACGAACTCGCGGCGCCGGCTGCCACGCCGCCCGAACCGGCGACCATCGTCGAGGCGCCCACCGTCGACGCCGGTCCCCGCCGTGCCGACATCGAGGCGACGATCGGGCTGGAGGTCCGCTGGGGCGGGTACGACTGCACCGTCGCCGGCGCCGATCCGGAGGGCGTCACGCTGGCGGCGGGCCGGTCGAGCTTCGCCGTGCCGTACGGGTCGGTCGTCTCCGTCGACGGCCGTCGCCGCACGCTCGCCCGGTCCGCGACATCGGCGCGCACGTCGCGCCGCGCCGCCACCGACGCCGCACTCGGCGACGCCGACGAGGACGTGGTCAGCGCGCTCAAAGCGTGGCGCCTCGAACGAGCCCGCGGCGACGGCGTGCCCGCCTATGTCGTGATGAACGACCGCACGCTGGCCGAGGTCGCCACCACCCTGCCGCGCACCCTCGACGACCTCCTCGGCGTGTCGGGCATCGGGCCGAGCAAGCTGGAGCGCTACGGCGACGAGGTGCTCGCCGTGGTCGACGGCGTCCGCCCGACGTGACGGTTGCCCACGGCGCTCACGCCGCCTAGCATTTCTGGAAACGTCAGTTGCCAAAATCCGGTAGGCCTGCGGCGACACGTCCTGAGGGGGACTCCATGCACGATCTCGTGATCCGTGGCGGCACCGTCCACGACGGCTCCGGCAAGCCGGGCCGCACGGCCGACGTGGCGATCGACGACGGGCGCGTCGCCGCCGTCGGCAAGGTCGACGAACCCGGCCGCCGCGAGGTGGACGCCGACGGCGCCATCGTCACCCCGGGCTGGGTCGACGTGCACACCCACTACGACGGCCAGGCCACCTGGGACCCGGAGGTCTCCCCGTCCGGGTGGCACGGCGTCACCACGGTCGTCATGGGCAACTGCGGCGTCGGGTTCGCCCCCGCCCGCCCGACCGAGCGCGACTTCCTCATCCAGCTGATGGAGGGCGTCGAGGACATCCCCGGCACGGCGCTGGCCGAAGGCATGTCGTGGAACTGGGAGTCGTTCCCCGAGTACCTCGACGAGCTCGAACGCATGGACCGGGTCATGGACGTCAGCGCGCTGTTGCCGCACGGCGCGCTGCGCGCCTACGTCCTCGGCCAGGGGCGCCCCAACGACGACGCCACCCCGGACGAGATCGCGCGGATGGCGACGCTGGCACACGAGGCGGCGATCGCCGGCGCCATGGGCGTGTCGACGACGCGCACGCTGCTGCACCGCGCCAAGGACGGCGAGCTCGCCGCCGGCACCACGGCGGCAGCCGACGAGCTCATCGCCATCGGCAGCGCCCTCGGCGGCACCGGCCACAAGGTCTTCAGCGTCGCCAGCGACATGATGGACCCCGACCACGAGTTCGCCTGGATGGCCGAGATCTCGCGGCGCGCCGGCATCCCGGTCACCTACCAGGTGCTCGCCGCCGACTTCGCCCCGACGTGGTGGCGGGACTGGATCGACCGCGGCATCGCCGCCAACCGCACCGGCGCCTGGCTCGTCCCGCAGGTGGCCGGCAAGCCGGCCTCGGTGCTCGTCGGCTTCGAGTCGTCGTTCCACCCCTTCATCCGCAACGCCGAGTACCGCCGCTACGCCGACCTGCCGTTCGAGCAGCGCATCGCCGAGCTGGCCAAGCCCGAGGTGCGCGCCGCCATCCTCGCCGCCCAGCCCGACGCCCCCGACCGCGGCCTCGGCGCCCTGATGGCGGCCAGCCTCACCAAGCTCTTCCCGCTCGGCGACCCGCCGAACTACGAGCCCGACCCAGCCACCTCGATCGCCGCCCAGGCGGCACGCGAGGGGCGCGACCCGCTCGAGATCACCTACGACCTGATGCTGCGCCGCGACGGCCACGAGCTGCTGTACCTGCCGCTGCTCGGCTACACCGACGGCGGGCTCGACGCCATCGGCGAGATGCTGCGCAACCCTGGCACCGTGCTCGGCCTCGGCGACGGCGGCGCCCACTGCGGCGTGCTCTGCGACGCCAGCCTCCCGACGTTCATGCTCACGCACTGGGCCCGCGACCGAGACCGTGGCGACCGGCTGCCGCTCGAGACCGTTGTGCACCTGCAGACGCGCCGCACCGCCGAGCTGTACGGCTTCGCCGACCGTGGCCTGCTGGCGCCGGGCTACGTCGCCGACGTCAACGTCATCGACTTCGACGGCCTGGCGCTCGAGGCGCCGGAGATGGCCTACGACCTGCCGGCCGGCGGCAAGCGCCTGATCCAGCGGGCGCACGGCTACCGCGCCACGGTGAAGTCCGGCGTCGTCGTCCGCCAGGACGACGAGGCGACGGGCGAGCGTCCCGGTCGCCTGCTGCGCGGCGCCCAGTCGGCACCGGACGCCGCACTGGCCCGGGCGTGATCGAATGGGCGACGTGACGATCACCGAACGCACCATCGCAACCAACGGCGTCGACCTGCGCGTGTTCGAAGCCGGACCGGCCGACGGGTTCCCCGTCGTGCTCTGCCACGGCTTCCCCGAGCTGGCGTACTCGTGGCGCCATCAGCTCCCGGCGCTCGCCGAGGCCGGCTACCACGTGCTCGCCCCCGACCAGCGTGGCTACGGGGGCTCGACCCGCCCCGACACGGTCGAGGCCTACGAGGTGCGCGAGCTGTGCGCCGACATCTGTGGGCTGCTCGACGCCGTCGGCGCCGAGCGCGCCGTGGTCGTCGGCCACGACTGGGGTTCGATCGTGGCGTGGAGCCTGGCGCAGCGCTTCCCCGAGCGCTTCGCCGGCGTCGTCGGCATGAGCGTGCCGTTCGTTCCCCGTGCCCCGATGCCGCCGACGCAGCTGCTGAAGATGGTCATGGGCGACACGTTCTTCTACATGCTCTTCTTCCAAGACCCGGTCGCCGCCGACGCCGACCTCTCCACCGACGTGCGCCACACGATGCGCGGCTTCATGGCCGGGCTGAGCCCAGGGGCCGACGCCGACATGAGCGCCATGCTCGGCCCGCACGACGGCCGGGGACTGCGCGAGCGCCTGCCCGATCCCGAGACGCTGCCCGACTGGCTCACCGAGGACGAGCTCGCCACCTACATCGCCAACTTCGAGGCGTCCGGCTTCTTCGGGCCGACCGCCTGGTACGCCAACCTCGACCGCAACTGGGAGCACAGCGAGGACCTCGCCGAGACGAAGGTGACGATCCCCGCCATGTTCCTCACCGGCTCGGCCGACCCGGTCGTCATGATGACGCCGGCCTCGGTGATGGACGGCTGGGTCACGGACCTGCGCGCCAGCCACTCCATCGAGGGCGCCGGCCATTGGGTCCAGCAGGAGCGTCCCGACGAGGTCAACGCTGCGCTCGTGGCCTTCCTCGACTCGCTCGACCTGACCTGAGCGCCGGGCCCGACCGAACGATCGCCGCAGCGGCGGCGTCAGTCGTCGAGGCGACGGAGCAGGTCGAGCCAGGTTGCGGCACCGGCGGTGCCGGCCAGCATCGTGAGCGCCGAGGCCACACGGAGGCCTTCGCCGCGCCGCCAGGTCCCCACCGACACGATCACGTCGCCGGCGTCGACGGCGGCGCTGATGGCGCAGGCGTGCCCGAGCCGCTCCTTGTCATCGAGCGCCGTCACGACCAGCGCCGCCATCGCCAGCTCGCGCACCCCGAACAGCCGCGCCATGAACCGGGCCGAGCCGTTGTTGTGGGCCTTCGGGAAGCCGAACAGGCGCGACGCCGGACCCGGGGCGACCAGCGTCGCCACGCCGAAGGCGGCACGGATGCCGGCGCCGACGAGGGCCCGCTGACGCAGGGCCGCGTCGGGGGTGGAGGACGGCGTCGCCATGGGCGCCGGGGTCGAGGTCGAGATCACATCGGTCACGGCGCCGCACCGTAGCCCGAGGTCCTAGGCTGCGCTCCCGGTCCGGACGTGAGGGGCAAGACCATGATCAAGATCTTCTTCATCGGTGGACAGGAGCTGGTCGTCAACGAGGCGAGCACCGACGGCATCGCCACCGTGCTGGCAGACCCGAACACCGTGCTCGAGGCCCTCTACGACGGCCAGCGCATCTTCATCCCCGTGCGAGCCATCGCCGGGATCCTCCAGCTCGGCCGCTGAAGCCGGTCCCGGCATCGGCTGGGGTTGCCGTCCCGATAGCGGGCGACGACGGTCAGCTGTACCAGCCCACGACGTCCACGATCACGTGGGCGTTGCCGGCGTTGTTGAGCACGTTCAGCGAGCCTGACGTGCCGAGCTTCACCACGACGTGGTTCGGCACGGTCTGACCGGCGACGAAGTTCAGGTTCGATGCCGTCGGCACCGGCTGCCCGGTCGGCCAGATGCTCAGGTGCGACGGCGCCGTCGGTCCCGTCACCGTGACGTTGACCGCCACAGCCGACGCGTTCGCCGGGACGCCACCGACGCCACCGACCTTGATGGCACGCGATGCCGGCACGGCGGGCCACGGCGTCGTCTGACCGCCGAGCCCGTTGCGGCTGTCGAGGATGCGGGCCGGCACGACGGGAGTGAACATGGTGCCGGTCGTCGTGAAGTAGCCGACGACGTCGACGATGAGGTGCGTCTCGCCGGCGTTGTTGAAGAACTTGGCCTGGCCCGAGCCGCTGAGCCCGATGATGGCGAGGTTGGCCCGGGTGGCGCCGGCAGGCACGTTGAGCGTCGACGCCAGCGGCATCGCCTGGTTCGCCGGCCAGGCCGTGAGGTGCGTCCCGGTCGTTGGCCCCGTCGCCGTCACGTTGGCGACCACGGCCGTCGCCCCCGCCGGTACGCCCGAGCCGGCGACCCCAGCGAGGGTGTACGTGCGCGTGGCCCCCGCACCGGCACCGAGCTTGCCGGTGACACCGCCCGTGCCGTCGCGGGTGTCGATGAGGCGCTTCGGGTTGATCCCGTTGAAGCGCGCGCCGGCGGCGTTGTTCTCGTACCACCCGACGATGTCAGCGATGACGTGGGTCGACCCGGCGTTGTTGAACAGGCCGATGTTGCCGTTGGTGCCGACCTTCACCGTGACGAGGTTCGCCGCCGTCTCACCCGCCGCCAGGTTCAGGTTCGAGCTGGTCGGCATGGTCTGCCCGGCGGGGAACGCCGTGAGGTGCGTGGCGCTCGTCGGCCCCGTGCCCGTGACGTTCAGCACGACGGCGGTGGCGTTCGACGGCACGCCTGCCGTCCCGGCGACCTTGACGAGGCGGGTCTGTCCGGCCGTCCACGGACCGATCGAGGTGCCGGTGCCGTCGCGCGAGTCGAGCACGCGGGTCGGGTTCTTCGGGAAGTAGCGGTTGGCGCCGACCTCGGAGATCGGGTCGTCGATGCGTCCGACCCACGCCTGCGGCTCGGCGATGGCATACGACGTGCCGAACACGTTGGCGTCGTTGTCCATGTCGCCACCGATGTAGAGGTCGCCGTCGAGCCCGATGTCGAGCGCCCGTGGCTCGTCGTCGCCGTTGCTGCCGACCTTGCCCGCCGTCCACAGCACCGAGCCCGTCGGCGACGTCATCGTGGTGATGGCGTCATAGCCTCCGGCCGACGAGTACGCCACGCCGCCGAGCACGATCGTGCCCGTGGTGCGCAGGTTGATGGCCAGGTTGCCGGCCTCGTCGGTGTCGACGGCGAGCGCCCGGGTCTCGCTGCTGTCACCCAGGGTGAACCCGTGCACGGCGGTGCCGCCGATCGTCGCCGTGACGGCGAAGGCCCGCTCCACCCCATCCGGTGCCGTCAGTGCGCCGGCGCCGGTGGTCAGCCCGTTCTTGAAGCCGCCCACGACGACGGCGTCGCCGGTGGGCAACACGGCGAGATCGTTCGGGTCGACGACCACGCCGGGGAAGGCCGCCAACGCGGTGGCCGTGCCCCCGGCGTCGAACCATGCGACGAACCCCTTGTTCCCCGATCCGGGGTCGCGGGTGAAGCTGTCGATCGACACGACGCCCGAGCCGACGTGTCCGGCGATGACGAAGCCGCTGCCATACGGGACGATGGCGTCGGCCGTCTCGTAGGACGCTGCGATGCCCTTCTTCTTGAGCCAGTTGAGGTTCCCGGTGCTCGAGTACTGAGCGAGAAAGAGGTCCTGGTTCGACGGAGCCGACGTGATGCTCTGTCCGCCAGCGTTGAAGGTGCCCCGGAAGTGACCGAGCACGGTGGCGTTGCCGTTGGCGTCGACCGAGAGACCGACGCCGCTCTCCTCGTCGCCGGAGGTGGCACCGCCGAGTTTGCGCGCCCACTGGAACGTGCCGGCGCTGTTGAACTTCACGAGGGCGAGGTCGTAGATCCCGGCGCTGGTGAGCGTCCCACCGCCGATCGTCATCGCCACGTTGAACGACATCAGCGCGTAGACGTTGCCCGACCCGTCGATCGCCACGCCGTAGGGGTTGTCCCCGCCATTGCTGCCGAAGGTCTGCACCCAGGTCACCGTGCCGTTCGGCGCCACCTTGGCGACGAACACGTCCCACAGGCCGACGGGCGTCATGGCCTTGCCGCCCCACGTCGTGGCGTTGTGCACGGTGCCCATGACATAGGCGTTGCCTGACGCGTCGCTGGTCACGTGGAACACGGCGTCGTTGAGGCCCGATCCGCCGAACACATGCTTCCAGTCCGCCACCCCGGGCGTGGCGGAGGCAGAGGGCACCGGTCCCGCCATCGAGGCCAACGAGGCTGCGATGACGGCGACGGTCACGACTGCCGCGCGTCGAAGGGTCCGGAACGACATGCCGTTCGTTTCCATGGCACTGAACAGTATTCAGTCCACCTCCGGACGTCGAGGCAACAGGTCCTCCGCCTCTTCCTCCACCCTTGCCGGCTGACCAAGATCGCAGGGTGGACGGTGCAACGGAGCGATTCGCGCCGGCGGCATTCTGGCCGCTGCTGGCGGCCTACGTCGCCGTGCTGACCACGCTGGGCATCACCGCTGGTTCAGCAAGCTGGCGGGCATCGGCTCCGGCGGGGACGCCGGCCTGCCCGGAGCAGCTGCCGATCTCGCCGACGACGGTCGTCCTCTGGTTCGCCGGGGTCCTGGTGGCGCTCCTCGTGCCAGCGGTCTGGCTGGCGATCTGGGGCGAACGGTATCCGCGGCTGATCTGGTTGATCGTTCCCGTCATCGTCGTGTCGACCGGTGCAGCCGTGCTCTTCCCTTGGGCGTGGTTGCTCGGCGACTACAGCTCGTGTGTGCGCTGACGGCGCGAGTGCTGTCGCTTGATCCAACCCGACCCGCCGGGTCATGTCCGTCGTCTAGCTTCGTGCTCTATGTCGGCACAACGCACCGAGGTCACCGGTCGTCACACGCTTCGCTGGATGGCTGCCCTGCTCGCCGCGGCCGGACTCGCCGCAGGCTGTAGCTCGAGCAACGACGCAACGGTCACCTCGACCTCGGCTGCGGCCGATGCGTCGACGACGACCGCGAAGAGCACCGGCACCTCTGCCAAGACGCCGGGGACCACGACCAAGTCCGACAGCCCCGGCGGGTCCCAGGACGACGTCGACCCGTGGGTGCGCTCGGCGCAGGATCGCCGCGACAACGTCGGCGACGAGTTCACCTACGACTGCCCGGCCGACGGTGTGGAGCACACGATCTGGGGCACGAACACCTACACCGACGACAGCTCGGTGTGCACCGCTGCCGTGCACATGGGTCTGATCACCTTCGAGGACGGCGGGGAGGTCACGATCGTCATCGAGGACGGGCTCGACGAGTACATCGGCTCCGAGTCCAACGACGTCACCTCGAACAGCTACGGCTCGTGGGGTGGGAGCTTCAGCTTCCCCGACGCCGACCCGCTGGACGTCACCGCCACCATCGACTGGGGCCGGGCCGCCACCTTCTACGACGGCCGCGAGGGCCCGATCACGCTGACGTGCGAGGCGAACGGCGAACCGGGCAGCGTCTGGGGCACCACGACGTACACCGCCGACTCGTCGATCTGCACCGCCGCCGTGCACGCCGGCGTCATCCAGGCCGACGCCGGCGGCGAGGTCACGATCGAGCTCGTCGAGGGACTCGATGCCTACGAGGGCACCACCGCCAACGGCATCACCACGTCGAGCTACGGCCCCTACGGCACGGCGTTCATCTTCGCCGAGGATTGAGCCGCACGACGGCCAATCTGGGACGCACCGCACGGCGGCCATTGGCTGACCTGTCAATCCGAGCTGCCCGGACCGGGGTCGGCTGGTTGACTTGGGCACGTGATCGGCCTGGGCCTGCAAGGCACCTCGGACGGCGGGAGTCGGGATCTCACGATCGACGCCATGAAGGAAGTCGCGAAGCGACTCACGACGAAGTATCCAGCTCGAGTGCAGGTCGTTCGATACGAGGACGGCGGGTACGACATCGAAGGCTTCATGGTCTGGACCGGTCCGGTGCGCGCGGAGCTCGGCACCGAGTGGCTCGGACCGACCATCCATGTGCCCGTACGCAAGCGACTCGTCCGGTGGCGGATCTGGCCGCTCCGGCGGTGCACGTCCGCGTGGGAGGACGTGCAGTCGGTGCCGGAAGCCGCGGCGGCGATTGCTCGTGCAGTCCGGCTCGCACGCCGCTGAACGACCCGAATCGGTGCTCAGAGGGACCCGCGGAGAGGCGGCCCGAGCGGTTCAGGCCGGCGGAGTCCGTTGGCGTCGGCTGACCCGATCAATCGACGTGCTCGTTGCCGAGGCAGCCGCGATGCCGTCGTCGCGGACGCTACGCGCGCATCACTCGGTCTTGAGACGCTCTACGGGTTGCCCGGTCAGCTCGGCGATGAGCTCGAAATCCTTGTCGAGGTGAAGCACCGTGAGCTCAGCGAGCTCCGCCGTAGCGGCGATCATCAGATCGGGAATGGACGGCGCGCGGTGCTGGCCACGCTCGGCGAGCAGGCGCTGCACCTCGCGGGAGCGGTCCTCGATACGGGGGGTGAGGTACTCGACTGGCATCGACGCCATCGGCGGCTCGTCGAGCAGGGCTCGGTGATCAGCGGCGGCTCGTGCGGAGTACCCGACCTCGAGCTGGGTCACGGTGCAGATCCGGACCAGGCCCCGCTCGATCCTGTTCGCCCACTCCTCAGCGTTGACCGCGGCGTGCAGGCGAGCGATCGCCGACTTGTCGATGAGCCAGGCGCTCATGACCACGCGCGAGACATCACCGTGGGGTCGTCCAGGTCTTGGGCCAGTCGGGCAAGGCGTTCGAGCTGATCGACCGTCACTGCTTCCGCGTCGAGGCCACGTTCACGCTCGAGCGCTCGTCGGAGGTACGCAGACCGCGACAGTCCCACTCGTTTGGCCTTGGCATCGATAGCGGCGAGCACATCGTCGGGTACGTCGCGGATCAAGATGTCGGTCATGCCCACCTCCGGGTGATATCTAATGATATCTGTAGGGATTCCGAGTCACAAACCCGACGGAGCGATTCGTTGTTGCGCGTTCACTGACCTGAGCGGTCTCAATGGATGGGAGCGTGAAGATCGTGAGCAAGCCCGACCGTCAGAGCTACGAGGACTTCGCTCGACTTGCCGGGCCGAGGCTCGTGCGCGCCCTCGTTCCGGTTCTCGGCATCGAGGACGCTGCCGATGCCGCCGGCGAAGCGCTCGCCTACGCGTGGCAGCACTGGGAGCGAGTCAGCGCGATGGAGAACCCGATCGGCTACGCCTATCGCGTCGGTCAGTCTCGGTCCCGACGACGGCGCGAAGCGCTGCTTCCTGACCCTGGCGTCGTCGGCCTGCCGGAGATCGAACCGAACCTGGTCCCTGCGCTGAAGAACCTGCCCAGCACACAACGCACGGCCGTGTGGCTCGTCCATGCCTGCGATTGGACGTATGCCGAGGCCGCCGAGGCGATGGGCGTCAGCGTGTCGGCCGTCGGAACGCACGTCGCCCGAGCTCTCTCCCGGTTGCGACAGGACCTGGAGGTGAGCGGCAATGTCTGACCTACTCGATGACCTTCGCAGCTACGGCGAGGCGGTCGAACGAGCGGCCGTCCACCACGCCTCGGATCGATTGCTGGTGGCCCAGCTCGACGGCCTGAACCCCGGCGAGGGCCGCTCCACGCGACGACACCTTGCTGTCGCCGCGTCGGTGATCGTCGGGGCCCTTCTCATTGCGCTTGCGCTCGGCTGGCTCTTTCAGGGTGACGACCAGGAGGAGCGTGCCGTGATCGTCGATCAGCCAACGACGTCGATGACCGCCTCGCCGACGCCTACCGGCACGGGCCCGACTCCCGAGGAGCTCCAGGCCGCTGACGAACTCCTCGCCCAGCAACAGGCGAACGGTTGGGTGCCCTATGGAGGTGGGTCAGCCATCCCGGGGGGCAGTGCGCAAGAAGGGTGGGTCCGATATCAGAAGCTCGAGGACATGGCCCCGACCTTCGATGATTCCGGGAACGTCGTCGGGCGACACCTCGAACGGTTCCCCGTGTACGACGCACCCAATGGGGCCATCATCGGGTACCACTACTCGGGCGTCGGGTTCGTTCCGCTCGATCAGTTGGAGACCTTCGACGCAACTGCTGCCCGCATCGAGATGTGGGGCTGCGATCCGTACGCTCCCGGGTGCACGCCGGTCGTTCCTGGAGAGGATTCGGCTGCTGAGGGCGGAGGCTGACTCGAGTGCGGGACCGGAGATGTCGAGTGCGCGAGGAGGGACTTGAACCCTCACACCCTTTCGGGCACAGGAACCTGAATCCTGCGCGTCTGCCAATTCCGCCACTCGCGCGTGGTGGATTCGCAGGCTAGCCGTCGTCGTCAGCGGAAGGGAAGCCAGTAGCGGCGCCGACCTCGGCCGCGGAACGGCGCCCGCGGCGTCGGCCCCGGAGCCACTGCTCGATGACCGGTCGGGACCACACGGGCGACCCACCGACCCGGGCAACAGGCTGGGGCATCTGGCGTCGGTGCACGTAGGCCCGGACCGTGACCTCCGAGATGCCGGCAATCGATGCCACCTCATCGATCGCCAGCAGGCGGCTCGGGTGCAACTCCGGCGCCAGCATGCCCACCACGTTCTCGACGTGGCTCGACCACTCGTCGGCGGGCACGAGGAAGGGCGTACGGGTGCCGAGCTCGCCGTAGGCCGCTGCCCACGCCAGGGGGTGCCCGGGTCGCAGACCGACCCAATGCCGCGGCACGACGCGCAGACCCGGGTCGTCGGGATGCGCCTCGGGGTCGTAGAGCTCACCGAGGCGCAGGTCTCGAGCGCCGGGTACCGGCTCGCCGCCCACCGTGTACCGCCACACGCCGGCCTCGTCGCGCCGGTAGGTCCCGCCGCCGTCGAAGATCGGCTCGGCCACTGCCTCGGCGGCCTCGACGGGCTCAGCCACTTCGACCGTCTCGGCCGCAGTCACCGGTTCGACCACGGGGCCGATCAGCCCGCCCTTCGCCGTCTTCTGCTTCGTCTTGTTCGGCTTCGCCTTCTTCGCGTTCGCGCCGTTCGAGCCGGCCTTCGCCATCGGCCCTCCAAAGGTGGTCACCTCACACTACAACAGATCGTTGTATTGCTGACGAGAATGTTGCGAACGCGAATCACCAGCAAGCGTTCCGTCATGACAACAGCGTGACGGTTTTCACATCACAGCCATGTAACTACGGTTCAACAGGGGTTTTTCGACCGATCTGGGCCCTCTGACCCCCCTGGACCGGCACCCACACATTTTGCAAACGCGTTGCGGACCGACTCTTGTGACCTCGTCCGGGTGCGCCCGGACGGAGACACCTCATGCAGAACCGCACGACCCACCTCGCCCGAATCATCGCCGCCGCAAGCGTTGCGTGCGCGATCTTCACGGGCCTCGCCGCCTGCCAGGAACCTGGCTCCTCCGACCTCACCGTCGGCGCTCCCGAGGAGGCGGCATCGGTCACCACCACCGAGGCGACCACGCCGGTGACGGTGCTCGAGGACACCTCGGCGGACGACGGCGGCGGCCTCCCGGCCGACGGTGCCCTCCTCGCCGCCTCGCAGCAGCGCACCAACCCGTCGGCGTTCACCACCCGCAGCCAGCTCGACGAGCAGGCACAGGCGGCCGCCGACCTCCAGGCCCTCGCCGCCGCATCGACCACGACCACGGCACCGGCCGTCGCCGCCGATGCACCGGTCGCCACGGCTGCGCCGACCACCACCGCGGCGCCGGCACCCGCCCCCGCCCCGGCGCCCATCGCCGTTGCCCCCGCCCCCTCCGGCGGCATGAGCGCCGACGAGGCGGCCTTCCTCGCCTGCGTGCGCCAGCGCGAGTCGGGTGGCAACTACGCCATCGTGTCGGCGAACGGCCTGTACTACGGCGCCTACCAGTTCATGCGCTCGACGTGGGACAACACCGCCGCCAACGCCGGGCGAGGCGACCTCGTCGGCGTGCCGCCGAACCAGGCGTCGCCCGCGGACCAGGACGCCATGGCGCTGTCGCTGTATCGCTGGCAGGGCAAGGCGCCCTGGGGCGGGTACTGCTGACCGAAAGGTCACCGAAGCGTACGGATCCCCCGCGGCACCGTTCTGCGAGACTGCGCTGATGGCACTGCTCGTAGATGTCGGGGACACGGGAATCGATCTGAGCTTCACGGGACTCGACGGTGTCCTGTGCCTGGTCAAACATCTCCGCCTCCATTACGGAGACATCGAGCGGGCCTGGGTCGGCACCTGGGACGACGTGCGACCGGCTCTCGGCTGGCGGGTCGCGGGCGGCTACTTGCCCGGTCGCTTCGCCACCGGCCACTTCATGGTCAAGGGCCGACCGGGAGCTCGCCAGCTCTGGGACGTCTACCGCGACCGTGAGCTCCTCGTCATCGACACGCGCATCGAACGCCCGTGCCGTGTCGTGCTGCAGCACCCCGATCGGGTCGCGCTGGCCGAGCGCATCGAAGCCGCCCGGGCCAGCTGACCACGAGGATCGACGAGCCATCTGATGCTGCACCAAGCAGGCGCACGCGCACATCCGTTGGTCTAAGGTCCCGGCGAGGTTCGCTGGCGGAGCGGGCCTGAAGGCGACGGTGGGGCCATGACGAGATCAACACGCCGCGATGACCGCTCGCTGCGACGGTGGCTGCTGGCGCTGTTCGCCGGGCAGGTTGTGCTGGGTGCGGCCGCCGGCGCGGTGATCGGAGCGCCAGACGACCCGGAGGAGGTGGTCGACCTCACCGCCGCCGGTCCGTCCACCACCATCGACGAGGCCACAGGGCTGTTCGTGGTGCGCGAGGCGCTGGCGCCAGCGGCCGAACCCGTGACGCCATCCACCACAGCACCCGCCCCCGTCAGCGCCAGCTCCAGCATCGACTCATCGACGTTCGTGCCCGTCACCTCTGGTCGACAGAGCACACCGACCACCACGTCGATCGTGTCCACCGCACCGGCCGGTGGCCCGACCGCTCCGACCCCCGAGACGCACGACCACACCTCGGTGTCGATCGTGACCGGTCCGACGACCCCGTCGTCCCAGGAGCAGGCCGACGCGCTCGTCGTCGCCACACGCTCCCAGATGGACCGCTGGCGGGACCCGGCTGCGGCCCGCGCCGCCGGCTACACCTCGCTCACCCCGCCCGGGCTGGCGCTGCCGGCAGGGTTCATCGACCACTGGATCCACCTCGGGCACACCGCCACGCCCGAGACGCTGAACCCCGACGCCATCGAATCGATCGTCTACGTCGCCGACGGTCAGGGCGGCCTCTCGCTGATCGGCGCCATGTACATGCTCCCGTTCGGCACCACGGAGGCCGACATCCCCGCCTATGGGTCGGGCGTCATCTTCTGGCATCGCCACACCGATCACTGCTTCATGCAGATCGACGGCGAGCTGCGCTACGTCGGGCCGACTGGTCCGGACGGGCAGTGCCCGCCCGGCGCCGTCCTCGTGCCCACCCCGCCCATGGTGCACGTGTGGGACATCCCCAACATCTGCGGACCGTTCGCCACCGACGCCTACCCGACCGGTCCCGAGGCGTGCGGCAACACGATCGCGGCGTGAACTGCTGCGCCGCTCAGATGGCGTCGTAACAGGCGCCGATGAGGTTCGAGCTGCGCAGGTCCCCGGCGAGACCCATGTCCATGCGGTTCATGATGTAGCCGAACGCCAGCTCGGCGTCGGGGTCGGCCCAACCGACCGAGCCGCCGGCGCCGAAGTGCCCGAAGCTATGCGGACCCCCGAGCTGGATCATGCTCGACGGCAGCATGAAGCCGAGGCCGAACTGGATGTCCATGTCCATCAGGACGTGGTTGGGGCCCGACGTGAGCTGTGTGGTGGCACGAGTCAGCTGCTCAGGGGTGAGGATGCGGATGCCATCGACCTCACCGACGCAGGCGGCATAGACGCGTGCCAGCGATCGGGCGTCGCACACGCCGTTGGCGGCGGGCACCTCGGCGGCGCGCATCGCCCGGCTGTTCCACACGTCCTGATCGGCCAGCGCACCGCCGGGGGC
>CAZYKR010000019.1:0-27566 GCA_964648005.1 uncultured Iamiaceae bacterium | reverse complement strand
CGGGCCCGCCCAGGGCGAGCCGCCTGCCACTGATACAGCGCCTGGGCCATGGCGTCCTGGTCGGCGGCGCTGGCCTGGCTGGGATGCACGCCGACGAGGTCGGGGCGGCCGGCGTAGTTGGCGGTGTTGTTCCACGTCGAGGGGAGGAACTGGTACGCACCACCGGCGCCGGACGATCCGTTGACGGCGCCGTAGTTGCCACCGGACTCACGACCGCGCACGCAGTCGAGGTAGCCACCACCACCGCCGTAGGACCCACCCGAGCCGCTGCTCGCGTAGACGGTCACGACGGGCTCGGGCTCCGGCGGCGGCGGGGGTGGCGTCGTGAAGCGCACGAAGTCGTCACGCTGCTCGGGCGTCAGGACGAAGAACGAGAAGGCGGCACGCTCGGCGTCGCTCGCTGTTAGGTAGGTGAACTGCGCCCGCTCGGCGTCCGTGGCGGTGAGGAGGGCGAACTGCGCCTTCTCCTCGTCGCTGGCACCGGCGAACCAGGCGCCGACGGCCTCGGTGGCCGAGAGGGTACGCACCGGATCGGATGACAGCGCCGGCAGTTGCGGCGCCGCCTCCTCGGTGCTGCCGGTGGCGGCGAGCGCCGGGAGCGCCACGGCGGCGGTCACGGCCACGGCGCCGCCGGCCACGATGGCCACGCGGCGCGCTCGGCGCGAGTTCGGTCTGTCAGAGGGAGTAGGCATGACGTCGGTCCTCCTTTGGTCGGCCCGTCCTGGGCCGGTCGTCGTGCCGGACGGGGGACAAGGCTGCGGGGCACCGTCACACAAATGCAACCTGGCCCCCGCTGCCAGAGCGCGTTTCGCCATGCGTTCGCAACATGGGCCACCTGCTTGTAGTTACAGGCGTGTGGTTTGGAGCTCAGGCGGCCGCACGCGCCCGGACCAGCACATTCATCGCCGGATCCGACCGAACAGACGCGCGCCGTTCAGACGCCGGTCGGCGCCCGGATCACCGCTGAGCGCGGCGATTTGTGAATGTGGTCACAATGGCCGAATTGGGGCCGGTTCAGGCCCCGGTACCGATCGGACACGACACGCCGGTGCCGCCGAGCCCGCAGTAGCCGTTCGGGTTCTTCGACAGGTACTGCTGGTGGTACTCCTCGGCGAAGAAGAACGTGGGGTCGTCGGCGACCTCGGTGGTGACGGCGCCGTAACCGGCAGCGGCGAGGCGCTCGGCGTAGGCGGCCAGCGCCGCCTCGGCGGCCGTGCGCTGTGCCGGTGTCGTGGCGCCGACGAGGGACCGGTACTGGGTGCCGATGTCGTTGCCCTGACGCATGCCCTGCGTGGGATCGTGCCCCTCGAGGAAGACGCGCAGCAGCTCGTCGTAGGTGACCTGTGCCGGATCGAAGACCACCAGCACCACCTCGGCGTGCCCGGTGCGGCCCGAGCAGACCTGGTGGTAGTCCGGGTCCTGCGTGTCCCCGCCGGCGTAGCCGACGGCGGTGACCCAGACGCCCGGCGTCTGCCAGAACAGCCGCTCGGCGCCCCAGAAGCAGCCGAGACCGAAGATCGCCGTCTCGGTGCCGTCGGGGTACGGCCCGTCCAGCGGGCGGTGGGTGACGTGGTGCTCCATGGGGACCTCGCTCTCAGCCGAGCTGCTCGGCGGTGGCCAGCAGCTCGTCGCGGACATCGGGATGGGCCACGGACGCCAGCGCCCGCGCCCGGTCGCGCACCGTCTTGCCGGACAGGTCCGCCACGCCGTACTCGGTGACGACGGCGTCGACCTGATGGCGGGGCGTGGTGACGATCGACCCGGCGGGCAGCTCGGCCACGATGCGGCTGTGGGGATGGTCGCCGACGTGTCCCGCCATCGACGGCAGGCAGATCAGGCTCCGGTCGGTGATGTCGAGGCCCGGGCCACCGATGAAGTCCTCGTGGCCGCCGATGCCCGAGAACTGTCGGCCGGCGATGGTGTCGGCCACGACCTGGCCGTACAGGTCGACACACAACGCGCCGTTGATCGTGACCATCGACTCGTTCCGAGCGATCAGCTCCGGGGCGTTCACCTGCTCCACCGGCAAGAAGCGTACGAGGTCGTTCCCGTCGAGCCACTCGTACAGCTCGGGCGTCCCGGCGGCGAAGGTGGTCACCGAGAAGCCCTCGAAGATGCCCTTGCGGGCGTTGGTCACCTTCCCGGCCTTGTGCAGGTGCATGAGCCCGGTGGTGAACATCTCGGAGTGGATGCCGTAGTCGCCGCCGTCGGACTCGGCGAGCACCTTGGCGATGGTCGACGGGATGGCGCCGATGCCCGTCTGCAGCGTCGACCCGTCGTGGATGAAGGGGCGCACGTAGCCGGCGATCGCCAGGTCGACCTCCCCCGCCTCGTCGTCGGCCAGGTTGATCGGCAGGCGATCGCTCTCGATCAGGACGTCGATCTCGTCGACGTGCAGGCGGTGCGGGAACTCCGGCTCCAGGCCGAAGGTGCGCGGGAAGGCTGGGCTCACCTCGACGATGAGCACACGGTCGGGATCGGCGCCGGCGCGGTGCAGCTCGCCGACCGTGGCGCCGGCGTGCAGGGAGAGGCTGCACCAGCCGTGCTCGTCCGGCGGGGCGGCCATCGTCGCCATCACCCGTGGACGGGTGGCCTCGAGCACGGGGGTGAACCGGCGGAAGTCGGCCGGGACGAATTCGATCGACGCCCCGCTGTCGCGCAGGAACCGCTCGGCCGGGCCGAAGAACCCACTGGCCATGCGCACGCCCGGCCGGGTGAAGACCTCGTAGAGGTCGACGAGCAGCGCGCCGTAGACCTGCAGGTCGTCGAAGCGCTCACGCTTGCCGAGCTCGTGGAGGAGCTCGACGGGCTGGCCGGGACCGAGGGGGACGCCGAGCGTGTCGGTGTCGCGGATGAGCGCCGCCGCGTCCGCGACGGCGATGGTCGAGGTGGTCATGCGCCGAAGGTTATTGCTCGACGCCGTCGCCCTGGTCCCAGAACGTGAACGGTTCGAGCAGGTCGGCGACACCGGCGATCGGCTCCAGGTCCTGCGCCACCAGCTGCTCGACACCCGTGACCGACGTCGACGCCATCCACCGCACGGTGCGGTCGACCTCGTCGTCGTAGAGCCGGCGCAGGTCGGCCTGGACGCCGAGCACCATCGGCACGGGCGCACGACTCAGGTCCTCGGCGACGACGGCGGGCCCCCACGCCCGCACCAGGCGCCAGGCGTCGTAGGCATCCGATGCCGCCTTGCCCGGCGCGCGGTCGGGCGCCAGGGCCGCGTGCACCTTCATGGCCACGAGGGCGCCGGCCACGGCGACCGGCAGGGCCACGCGGGCCACGACGGACGCCTCCTCGACCACGATGATGTCGGTCAGCACCGCCGTCTCGAGGGCGTAGCGGCACACCAGCGCCAGGGCGAGACCACGACGCTCCAGCGGGTCGCTGAGCTCGGCGGCCATCGCCGCCAGCTCGGCGAGGTCGAGCTCGGCGTCGAGCAGGTCGAGGCGCACGCCGTGCTCGACCAGGGCCACCCCGCTCGACGTGCGCTGGGCGCCGAGCGACAGCAGGCGTTCGATCGTCTCGTCGCGACCCTGGGACACCTCGTCGAAGTCGGTGGTCACCCGATGCGGGGCGTAGAGCCGGACCATCACAGCGAGCCCACCGACGAGTGCGCTGGGCGGCAGGTCGTCGGGCAGCGCCGCCAGCGCCTCGACCGACCGGGCCACGACGCCGTGGCGGTCGTTGGCGAGCACGACGGCGTTGGCGCCGTAGCGGCTCGTCGGCGGCCAGTGCTCGCTGAGCGGGCGCCCGGCAGTCACCAGAGCGTCGAGCCCGTCGGTGGGCACCGTCGGCTCCTCACCAGACACGGGCCACCCCCAACGGAGACGGGTCCCACGCGTCGAGCACCTCGCGCCCACGCCCGGCGTCGACGGCGAGGTCGAGCGCCACCACGACGGGGTGCGCCGCCGGCCAGGGCTCGCCGGTGAGCCGCAGCCGCGGGTCGCAGGCGAGCCCGGCGGGCGCCACGGCGACGGTGGCGGCGCGCGACGCGTCGTCGGAGGCCCGCACCGTGCGGCCGAGGAGCCACGACAGGGAACGCTCGTCGGGCAGGTACAGGTCGGGCGGATAGTCGGGCGACACCACGAAGCCGGCGCCCAGGCGTGCCGCGGCCACGGTGTCGGTGACGACCCAGCTGTCGGCGCGCAGCTCCGGCGACTCGGCGAGCTCGCTGGGTGTGGGGAGCGACGCCACCGGGTGGCGCACCGGACGCCAGTGCTCGGCCAACGCCCAGAACAGCTCGGGCACCAACGGCCGCCGATCGCGCCGCAGCAAGGCGTGGGCGGTGAGCGCCTTCAGGAGGTTGGACACCTGGCTGGGCGAGATGTCGAGGGCGCGGGCCAGGGCGCGAGGCGACGCGCTGTCGTCGGGATGGGCCAGCAGCCACACCGCCACCTCGATGCCCGCTGGTGTGAAGGGGTTGCCCGGCGAGGTGGGCGCCGCCACGCCGAGGCGCGGCGCCACATCGGTGTCGAGGCGTAGGCCGGGCGCCCACAACCGGATCCGACCTCGACGGCGGTCGAACCATCCCCATCCCCGCTCGGCCAGCTCCTGGCGGCTCGTCCCGCCGACCCGGTCGGCGAACACCAGCCCGCTGCGGTCGGGGCCGAGCGCCGGAAGGTCCCGGGCGTGGACCGGTCGCAGATCGGCTCGGGTGGCGACGACCGTCCGGAGCGATCGCCCGTCGACGTCCACCCGCAGTTCACCCAGGCGGCCGTCGATGGTGTCGAGCACCTCGACCTCGGCCTCCAGCTCGAGCTCGCCCAGCACGCTGCGCAGCTCCTCGGCCAGGTCGTTCAGTGTTCGATGATCCATGGACACCAACGTTCGATGACGATTCAATGACAGCGAGCTGTCCCACGTGGACGTTCACTGTACGACGCACACCGAACACGAAACAATGTGACTCGCGACACGATGCATACGGCGCGGCTGCTAGGAACGCGGGGCCACACCGGCGTCCGGGCCGGCGGCGAGGGGGACACGACGTGCGCATCAGAACACTGCTCGGCGGCGTCGCGGCCGCATCGCTGGTCGTCAGCGCCTGCACCTCGGACCCGCCCGGCGAGTCCGCTGCTCCGGCCGACGGCGGCGCGGCGACGACCGGCGCCCCGAGCGGGTCGATCGTCACCCACGCCTTCACCGTCACGCCCGGCGTGCAGCTCGTGACCGTGACCGACGCCGAGCCCGGTGCTCGGCTGACGCTCGTGGGCGAGGCGGGCGACGACCTGCTCACCCTCTCGGCAGACGAGCGCGGCCAGGTGGTGTTCGCCTACGTCCCGGCCGAGCACATGACGCTCGAGACCGGCGGTGGTGTGCCGCCGACGGTCAACGGCGAGGCGCTCCAGCCAGGGACCTACTCGCTGCGCGACGACAGCGACGGCGCCACCAGCGATCCGTTCCGGGTGCCGGCACGCGACGATCACCCGGACCCGTCGCTCTACGACGGCCAGACGATGACCGGTGCCCAGATGACCGTGCTCGGCGGCGTCGCCGAGGGCTCCTCGCTCGAGGAGGGCTTCAACTACCTCACGATGCGCGACGGCACGAAGCTCTCGGCCATGGTGCGCCTGCCCGACCAGACGCTCTACGGCCCCGGCCCCTACCCCACCGTCATCGAGTACAACGGCTACGGCGCCGCCGACCCGGACTCGCCCCAGCCGGGCAGCATGATCGCCACGGCGTTCGGCTTCGCCACGGTCGGCGTCGACATGCGTGGCGTCGGCTGCTCCGGCGGCGTGTTCGACGTCTTCAACCCTGCCCAGCAGGCCGACGGCTACGACGTCGTGGAGATCGTCGCCCGCCAGCCGTGGGTCAAGCACAACAAGGTCGGCATGATCGGCCTGTCGTACTCGGGCATCACCCAGCTGTTCGTGGCGTCCACCAAGCCGCCGAGCCTGGCCGCCATCGCTCCCCTGTCGGTCATCGAGGACCCGTGGAAGATGGCCTGGTCGGGCGGCATCTACAACGCCGGGTTCACCAAGCAGTGGCTCGAGCAGCGCGACCGCTCCGCCGCGCCCGGAGGCATGTCCTGGACCGACGAGCGCATCGACGCCGGCGACTCGATCTGCGAGTCCAACCAGCAGCTGCGCAGCCAGAACATCGACTTCGAGGCCTTCACGCGCATGCTCGAGTTCCGGCCCGGCGATGCCGACGGCCGCGACCTGTCGCGGCTCGTGAGCGACATCGAGGTGCCCGTCTACCTCACCGGCGCCTTCCAGGACGAGCAGACCGGCCCCCGCTTCGCCACGATGCTCGGCAACTTCACCGGGACCGACGACGAGAAGTTCGTGCTGTTCAACGGGCACCATCCCGACGGCTACGCGCCGTACAACCTGAGCTGGTGGTACGACTTCTTGTCGCTGTACGTGGCCCAGGAGGTGCCGCGCCTGCCCGACATCGTGCGCGCCGGCGCCGTCGCCGAGTTCGAGAAGAACTTCAAGGTGCCCAACCTGACGCTGCGCGAGGATCGCTTCGCCGACCTGTCGGAGGATCAGTACGACGAGGCGCTCGCCCGGTGGGAGGCGGACCCGACCGTGCGGGTGCTCTTCGAGTGGGGCGCCGGACGTGCCGACGTGCCGGGCGCGCCGGTGCCCGTCTTCGAAGCCGGCTTCGACAGCTGGCCGCCGCCCGACGTCGAGCCGTGGGAGCTGTTCCTCGGCCCCGACGGCACACTCGAGCCCACCGCGCCGAGCGCCGAGGGCGTCGACACCTACCGCTACGACCCCGAGATCGGCCTCGTCGGCTACACCACGGTGGGCGCCTACGACTTCATCGAGCCGCAGATCCCCATCGAGTGGCAGCCCACCGCCGACGGCACCGGCCTGTCGTACGTGTCGGCTCCGATCGAGTCCGACACCGTGATCGCCGGGCCCGGGCACCTCGATCTGTACTTCGGTGCCGATGCGCCCGACGCCGACATCGAGGTCGTCCTCAGCGAGATCACGCCCGACGGCAACGAGGTGCGCATCCAGAACGGCATCCTGCGCGCCGGGCACCGCAAGGTCGACGCGGAGCGCTCCGACGAGTTCTCGATCCAGGAGACGTTCGCCGCCGCCGACTACCAGGAGCTCCCCGCCGACGAGCTGACCGAGGTGGTGGTCCCCATCTTCCCGGCGGCCCACGTCCTGCGCCCCGGCTCACGCCTGCGGGTGCAGGTGAACAACCCCGGTGGCGACCTACCGCTGTGGCTGTTCGAGAACCCCGACTACGGCAACCCCGACGCCACGTACCGCGTCGGCCGGGGCGGCGCCACGCCGTCTCGACTGGTGCTGCCGGTGCTGCCCGGTGTGACGGTGGAGGAGCTCGGCATCCCCGCCGAGCGGCCGCCGTGCGGCGCGCTGCGCGGTCAGCCGTGCCGACCGTACGTGCCGCTCACCAACGCCGCGGGATGACCGCTCACAGCGCCGACGCGATGAGCTGGGCGTAGAAGGCGGCGCCGTCGGGCTTGAGGTGGGTGCCGTCGTCGTAGAACAGCTCCGGCCGGTTCGCCGCGGCGCTGTACCAGTCGACGAGCACGGCCCGGCCGGGATAGCGCGCCACGCCGGCGGCGATCACCTGGTTGTTCGTGCCCTCCCACGACCGCTGCGGCACCTTGTCGTTGACGAACACGACCTTGGGCACGCCCGCCAGGATCGTCATGATCTGATCGAACTGGGCGTCGGTGAACGTGCCGTTCGTGCCGAGGTGCACGACGACGGCGTCGACGCCCTGGAGCCACCCGGCGCTCGACCACGTCCGCAGCACGTCGATGCCCTGGGCCACCTGACGGTTCTGCTGGGCGTCGACCGGCGCGTTGCCGAACAAGCTGCTGATCGCCTGCGTGTTCTTGGCACCCAACATGACCGAGTCGCCGAGGAACACCACCTTGCGTTGGGTGAGGGGCACGGTCGGCGGCGTCGGCGGCGGTGGGGCGGGCACGGTGGTGACCCCCGGGACCGTGGTGCCCGGCGCCGGCGCGGTCGTGGTCGACTCCGGAGTGATGGTCGTGTCGGTGGACGGCGTCGTGCCGGGGGTGCCCAGGTAGGCGGCGAACTCGTCGGCGCCGACGTCGGTCGGCTGGGTGTCGCCCGGCGTGGCGTTCAGCAGGTAGCTGAAGTCCTTCTGCTCGGCGTTGATCGCCGACACCGAGATCACGCCGACGAACGCCAGCAGCACGGCCGAGCCGCCGAGCAGCCGGAACTGGGCCTGCTGGCGGGTCTGGCCCGACGATGACCGGTACTGGGCAATGGCCCGCCCGATGGCGCCGCGACGGATCGGCTCCTCGACGTAGCGGTACGACAGGGCGGCGATGGCGAAGGTGAGCCCGAACCGGAAGGCGAACAGGGGCAGGCCCTCGAACTGCACGTCGATGCCGGGGCGGGTGATCATGAAGATCGGCCAGTGCCAGAGGTAGATGCCGTAGGAGCGCACGCCGACCCAGCGCATCGGGCGGTTGCCGAGCGCGGGACCCAGGCGCGACGCCGGGTGCACGACCGTGGCGATGGCGACCGCCGAGAGCACCGAGCAGGCCAGGAACCCGAACGGGTACAGCCACGTGTCGAACTCGCCGACGCTCCAGAACATCCAGACCAGACCGGCCAGCGCCGCCACGCCAGCGACGTCGAGCAGCACGCGGGCTCCGGTACGGACCTCGGCACGCAGGCGCCACTGCGGCCACACGAAGGCGAGGGCGCACCCGATCAGCAGAGCCGAGGCGCGGGTGTCGGTGCCCATGAACACCCGCGAGGGGTCCGCATCCGGGTCGAACAGGATGAACATCCACAGGGCGCTGAGCGCGGCGCCGGCGATGACCACCATGCCGAAGCGCCGCGCCCCGAGGCGCTTCATGCCGAAGGCGAACACCAGCGGCCAGATCAGATAGAACTGCTCCTCGACCGCCAGCGACCACAGGTGGGTCACCATCGACGGTCGGCCGATCTGCTCGAAGTAGGACTTGTCGGCGAGGATGAAGTTCCAGTTCGTGACGTAGCCGAGCGCCGAGAGCACGTCGCCGCGCAGGCTCGCCACCTCGTCCGGGTAGAACAGCAGCGACAGCACCATCACCGCCGCCAGCAGCAGGAACAGCGCCGGCAGCAGGCGCCGGGCCCGTCGCAGCCAGAAGTTGCCCAGCGCGATCCTCGACGCGTCGCGCCACTCGCTGAGCAGCAAGGCCGTGATGAGGTAGCCGGAGACGACGAAGAACACCTCGACGCCCAGGAACCCGCCGGGGAAGGCGATGCCCTCGTCGCCGAAGAGCCCGGTCAGGTTGGCGTGGTACAGCAGCACCGCCATGACGGCGATCGCCCGCAGGCCGTCGAGCCCGGGCACGTAGTGCAGGCGCCCCGGCTGGGCCCCCTGCCAGGCGCGCCCGCCCGGATCGAGGTCGCGCCCATGGGGCGTGTCGGCGCGCGAAGAAGCGGCGGCGGGGGATCGCACCTCGCCATTGTGGCGTGGCCGACCGCGGTCGCGGTGGCACTCGTCAGCGGGGGTGCCGCTCAGCGGAAGGTGGAGATGACGTCCGTCGCGGGGCCGGGCACGTCGACGAGGCCGCGGTCGCGCAGGATCGGCAACACGCCCTCGCCGAACCAGTACGCCTCCTCGAGGTGCGGGTACCCCGACAGGATGAACTCGTCGAGACCGAGCGCGTGGTACTCGGCGATGCGGTCGGCGACCTCGGTGAAGCTGCCGACGATGGCGGTGCCGGCGCCGCCGCGCACCAGCCCGATGCCGGCCCACACGTTGGGGTGGATCTCGAGGCGCGACGGGTCGCCGCCGTGCAGCTCGGCCATGCGCCGCTGCCCCTCGGACTGGGTGGCGGCGAAGTCGGCCTGCGCCGCAGCGATGGCCTCGGCGGACATGCCGGCCAGCAGGCGGTCGGCCTCGGCCCAGGCGGCGTCGGCGGTGTCACGGGCGATGACGTGGAAGCGGATGCCGAAGCGCAGCGACCGTCCGTGCTCGGCGGCCTTGGTGCGCATCCGGTCCAGCCGCTCGGCCACGGCGTCGGGCGGCTCGCCCCAGGTCAGGTAGACGTCGACGTGCTCGGCGGCGACGGCCTCGGCGGCGGGGGACGCGCCGCCGAAGTAGATCTCGGGCACGGGGTCGGGCACGGCGCGGGTGGTGGCCTCGACGACGTCGTAGTGCTCCCCCGCCCAGGTGAACGGCTCGTCGCTCCAGGCACCCTTCATGACCCGCAGGAACTCCCCGGTGCGGGCGTAACGCGTGTCCTTGTCGAGGTGGTCCCCGAAGCGGGCCAGCTCGTGCGCCTCGGCGCCGGTGACGATGTTGATGAGCAGCCGGCCGCCCGACATGCGCTGGTAGGTGCTGGCCATCTGGGCGGCGAGGGTCGGCGAGAGCAACCCCGGACGGAACGCCACGAGGAACTTGACCCGTTCGGTCAGCGGGATGAGCGAGGCCGTCGCCAGCCAGGCGTCCTCGCACTGGGTGCCGCACGGCGTGAGCAGCGCCTCGTACCCGAGGCGGTCCGCCGCGCGCGCCACCTGCGCCAGGTAGTCCGGCGTCGGCGATCGGTGGTGCGGGACGGGGCCCGTGGGCAGCACGTCACGGCTGTCGCCACCGGTGGGCAGGAACCAGTGGATCTTCATCGATGCCTCAGCCGCCGCCGAGCGCCGCGATCTGGTCCATCATCGTCGGCAGGTCGAAGTAGTCGCGCCACAGCGAGATCTTGCCGTCGTCGGTGAGCTCGAAGACACCGCAGACCGGCAGGTCCATCCACGTGTCGCCGGTGCGGAACCGGTCGGTGCGCTCGTTCATCACGACGTTGCCGGTGGCGGTCTGGCGGTGCACGACGAACTGCACCTCGTCGAGGCTCTCGACCATCGGCGCCAGGAATGCCTTGATGCCCTCGGGCCCGATGTTCTTGCCCATCGGCACGTTGTCGTACTCGCAGTCGTCGGTGACGAGCTCGCAGGCGCCGTCGAGGTCCTTGCTGACCACGAGGCGGATGAACTCGTCGACGATGGCGGTGGCCTGGTTCGCGTCCATGGCGCCACAGGCTGCCACAGCCGGCGGACCCCGCGAACCGTCGAGTGCGCGGCTCCGCCCCGAAGAGGTGCCGAACCGAACACTCAGCGGACGCCGAGTGGTGGAAGGGCTTACTCGAGGGTGGCGTAGTTGGTGGAGCGGTCCTCGGTGGCGGCGGCGGTGGCGCGTGCCTCGGCCACGACCTCGGCGAGGTCGGCCAGGTAGGCGTCGATGACGGGAGCGTTGCCGGCCGAGACGGTGGCGTGCAACGAGTCCGGCGGCGCCTGGCGATCGTGGAACCAGCCGCGCGCCGCCATGGCGTCGCCGACGGCGAAGATGTCGACGCCCGCGGCGCCACTGGACGCCGGGGGTTCGGCGGCGATGGCCAGCAGGTGGAACTGCGGGTCGCCGAGCACGTCGATGCCGTCGATGGCGCGCACCCCGTCGCGCATCTGCGCCGCGGCGCGCAGGGCGACGTCGGTGAGGCGCTGGTAGCCGTCGAGGCCGAGGTGCCACATCGTCGCCCACGCCAGGGCCATCGGCAGGCCCGAGCGCGTGCCCTGCATGTTCGGCGAGGCGTAGAAGCCGCCGAGCCACTGGTCGAACACGAACGTCTGGTACCGGCGCAGCTCCTTGGAGCGGTGCAGGATCACCGACGCACCCTTCGGCGCGTAGCCCAGCTTGTGGATGTCGGCCGAGATCGACGTCACGCCCGGCACGCGGAAGTCCCACGGCGGCACGTCGTGGCCGAGCTGCTCGGCGAAGGGCAGGATGAACCCGCCCATGCAGGCGTCGGTGTGCACGTTGGCACCGGCGTCGGCGCCGATGGCGGCGATGGTCTCGATGTCGTCGACGACGCCCTGCGGATACGCCGGCGCAGAACCGACGACGAGCACCGTGTTGTCGTTCACGCGGTCGGCCATGGCGTCGGTGTCGACCCGCCAGTCCTCGCGGACCGGGACCTTGTGCAAGGTGAGGCCGAACGAGTGCGCCGCCTTGTGGAAGGCGGCGTGGGCGTTCTCGCCGACGACCATCTCCGGCCGGTCGATGCCCCGCTCGATGCGGCCGCGCTCGCGCGCCGACAGGACGGCCATCAGGATCGACTCAGTGCCGCCCGACGTCATGAAGCCGGCCGCCGCGTCACCGCCGTGGCACAGGTCGGCGGCGGCGCGCACCACCTCCCCCTGGATCTGCCCGAGGCTCGGGAAGGCCATGGTGTTGAGGGCGTTCTCGTGCAGGAACGCCGAGGCCACCGCATCCTGGACGGCGTGCAGCTCGGGTCCGCCGTCGTAGACCATGCCGAACGTGCGCCCGTCCTGCCAGCGCACATCGTTCGCTCGCTTGGCCTCGAGGGCGTCGAGGATCTGGTCTTTCGGTTGTCCGTGTTCGGGCAGCGACATCCGCGCATGCTAGGCACGTCGACCTGATGGCAGCTCGACGACCTCCCCTGCGCGCCTACGCCGTGTGCGCTCCCGGCCTGGCACCGCTCGTGGCGGCGGAGCTGCAGGCGCTCGGCATCCACACCGGGCGCACCGACCGCGGCGGCGTCACCTTCCGGGCCTCGCACCGCCAGCTCTACGCCGCCAACGCCTGGCTGCGCACCTCGACGCGCGTGCTCGTGCGCGTCGGTTCGTTCCCCGCCCGCTCCTTCGTCGAGCTGGAGCGGGGCATCGAGCGGCTCGAGCTCGACGGGCTGGTCCGGCCGGGGGCCCCGATGCGGCTGCGCGTGTCGTCGTCGGCGTCGAAGCTGTACCACACGACCGCCATCGCCGAACGGGTGGCGGATGCCTTCAACGCCGACCTGGTGACCGCCGCCGACGACCCGGACTTCGAGGCCCAGCTGCTGGTGGTGCGGGTGACGCGCGACAAGCTCACGATCAGCGCCGACAGCTCGGGCCTGCCCCTGTACCGCCGTGGCTGGCACGTCGCCGCCGGCCCCGCGCCGCTGCGCGAGACGTTGGCCGCCGCCGCGCTCGCCGCCGTCGGCTGGGATGGCAGCGCGGCGAGCGGGGCGCTCGTCGATCCGATGTGCGGCGCCGGCACGATCCCGATCGAGGCCGCGCGCCTGGTGGCCGGCCTGCCGCCGTCGCTCGGGCGCTCGTACTCGTTCGAGCGCTGGCCGGCGTTCGAACCGGGCACCTGGGCCAGCGTCGCCGGCGAGCTCGCCGCCGCCGAGCGGGACCGCCGCGTCGTCGACGTGGCCATCGTGGCGTCCGATCGTGACCGGGCCGCGGTCGAGGCGACCCGCGCCAACGCCGAGGCCGCCGGCGTGGCGGACCTGCTCGACGTGGCAGAGGGCCCGGTCAGCGCGCTGGCGCCACCGGCGGGCGCTGCGAGCGGTTGGATCGTGACGAACCCGCCCTATGGCAAGCGCGTCGACGGTGGCGGGCGGGACCTGCGCAACCTGTACGCCGCGCTCGGCAACGTGGTGCGCGAACGCTTCGCCGGGTGGCAGGTCGGCCTGGTGGCGGCCGACGCCACGCTGGTCGGGCACACCGGGTTGGGGTTGACGCCTGCCGTCACCACCACCAACGGCGGCATCGACGTCGCCGTGTACGCGCCGCCGCCGGCCTGAGCCGCACAGTTCACGCGGCGTCGGCCAGGCCCGCTCGGCGGCTGCGGGCGCCGACAGCATCCATCACCGAGGCACCGAGCTGGAACAGCCGCAGGTCGCCGACCGGCGTACCGATGCCGCGGTTGCACACCATCGCCACCGCCAGGCCGCGACTCGGGTCGCACCAGGCGCCCGAACCGCCGAACCCGAAGTGGCCGAAGCCCTCGTGCACGACACCGCGGGTCGTGCCGACGAGGTGGTAGCCGAGCCGCCAACGCATCGGGACCACCAGCACCAGGTCGCGCCGCCACGTCTGGATGCGCCCGACCCGGTCGACGGTCTCGGGTGACAGCAGCCGCACGCCGTCCACCGCGCCCGGGCCGCCGGGCGTGCCGTCGCCGGCGAGCACCGCGTACACCTTCGCCAACGAGCGGGCATCGAAGAAGCCGTTGGCGGCCGGGATCGACGCGTCCATCACCTCGGTGTCCCACAGCACGTCCTCGACGCCGCGCGGCGCCAGTGCGTTGATCATCCGGCGCGGGTTGATCGGGGAGCCGAAGGCGGACAGCGCCTTGCCCGCCTGCTCACCGAAGCGGCGCTGGAACTCGCGCAGCGGGCGGGCGCCGACGGTGAGGTGCCCCATGCGGGTCAGCGGCGCCACCCGATGGCGCTGCTCCGGGGGGCAACCCAGGAACAAGCCGTCGAGCCCCAGGGGCACGGCCAGCTCCTCCTGGACGAACGTCGCCAGGTCGCGCCCGTCGACCCGACGCACGAGCTCACCGACCAGCCAGCCGTAGGTGAGGGCGTGGTAGCCGTTGGCGGTGCCCGGCTGGTACGCAGGCTCGGCGCCGGCGAGGGCGTCGACCATGTAGTCCCAGTCGAGCATCCGATCGGCGCGGTCGACGATGGTGCGGATGCGGTGCAGGCCGGCGGCGTGGCTCATCAGCTGGCGGACGGTGACCCGTCCCTTGCCGGACTGGGCGAACTCGGGCCAGTACGTGGCGACCCGCTCGTCGTAGTCGACGAGGCCGCGGTCGGCGAGCAGGTGCAGCGCCGTCGACGTGATGCCCTTGGTCGTCGAGAAGCACATGGCGAGGGTGTCGGCCTCCCATGGCTCGTCGTCGTCCCGGGTGCCGCCCCACAGGTCGACCACCAGCTCGCCGTGGTGGTACACGGCCACCGCCGCGCCGCCAGTCGTGCGCTGCAGCTGGTGGCGGAACGTGCGGGCGACGTTGGCGAAGTCCGGGTGCACCGTGCCGTCCATCCGGACGATCGTACGGCGTCGTCCCTGACGGGCGTGTCACCGTGCCAAGCTGGCGCCGTGCGCGCCGACGCCCCCATCCCGCACCCGTACCACCTGCGCGCGCCGAGCGGTGCCCACCTGCGCCGCCGGACGGCGCAGACCCTCGACGTGGCGCGTCGCCGACTCGGGCCCCTGGCGACCCGAAAGGCACTGGGCAAGCCGATCGACCCGGCGCGCGCCGCGCCGCGCATCGTCGCCGCCTGCGCCGACCTCGGCGCCACCTACGTGAAGTTCGGCCAGCTCGTGGCCTCGGCGCCGTCGGTGTTCGGCGAGGAGGTCTCGGTGGCGTTTCGTTCGCTGCTCGATCAAGGACGCCCCGTCGGCTTCCACAAGGTGCAGCACGAGGTCGAGCGCGCCACCCACGAGCCGCTGCGCGACGTCTTCGCCGAGTTCGACCCCGAGCCGGTCGGGCGGGCGTCGATGGCGGTGGTGCATCGGGCGACCCTGGCCGACGGCACCGACGTGGCGGTGAAGATCCTGCGCCCGGGCATCGAGCGCAAGGTCGCCGCCGACTTCCAGCTGATGGGCTGGCTCATCCCCCGCGTCGCCTCCCGGGTGGCAGGTGCGCAGGCGCAGATGATCGAGCCGATGCTCGCCGGGCTACGCAACCAGCTCTGCGAGGAGCTCGACCTGCGCAACGAGGCGCGCACGATGGACCACTTCAACGGGTTGCTCGACGAGGTGGACCTGCCGTCGGTGGCGATCCCGCGCACCTACCCCGAGCTGTCGAGCCGTCGGGTGCTGGTGATGGAGTGGTTCGACGGTGCCGCCATCGACGACCTCAGCGCCATCGAGTCCTTCGGCGTCGACCCCGTGCCGCTGGTGACCGACACGGTGAAGGCGTTCTTCCTGACGACGGCCCGCTACGGGCTGTTCCACGGCGACGTGCACGCCGGCAACCTGCTGCTGCTGCGAGACGGACGCATCGGCGTCTTGGACTGGGGCATCGTCGGCCGGCTCGACGAGGAGAACCGGGAGGCGTTCTGCGACATCATCCGTGCCGCCCTCGGCGACGAGGAGGCGTGGGGACGCGTCACTGACCGGATCGTGGCCCAGATCGGGCCGCTCATCGAGCACCGCCTCGGTGTCACGCCCGACCAGATCCCCGCCATGGTGCGCGCCGTGCTCGAGCCGATGTTCACCAAGCCCTTCGGCGAGGTGAAGCTGTCGACCCTGTTGCTCGGCCCCGAGGAGCTCCAGGGCGGCCGGCCCGGGTTGGCGGGTGTCGGGGGCACCGGCGACGTCGAGGGCATGGACCCGGCGGCGTTCGACCGGTCGATGCTGCTGTTGGCCAAACAGCTGCTGTACTTCGAGCGCTACGGCCAGATGTACCTGTCTGAACTGTCGCTGCTGTCGGACCGCGACTTCTTCAGCCAGCTGGTCACCGAGGCCTGACCCCCGGTCAGCGGCCTCGCCAGACGGGCTCGCGCTTCTCGGCGAAGGCCTTGGCGCCCTCGCGTGCATCTTCGGTGCCGATGATCTGGTAGCCGATCTCGAGCTCGAGGGCGAGGCCCTCGGTCTCGGGCAGCTCCCGGCTCTCGCGCAGCGACCGCAGCACGGCCTGCACCGACAGCGGTGCGTTGGCGGCGATCTGCTCGCCGATCTCGACGGCCGTCGCCAGGGCCTCGCCGTCGGGCACGACGTGGCCGATCAGGCCGACCTCGCGGGCCTCGGCGGCGGGGATGCGGCGGCCGGTCAGCAGGTACTCGGCGGCGAGCGTGTAGGGGATCTGCCGGCTGAGGCGCACGGTCGAGCCGCCGAGCGGGAACAGGCCCCGGCACACCTCGGTGATGCCGAACACAGCGCTCTCACCGGCGACGCGGATGTCGTGGGCCTGGAGGATCTCGGTCCCGCCCGCCAGGGCGAACCCCTCGACGGCGGCGATCAGCGGCTTGTTCGGCTTGACGTGCCGCAGCAGCGCCTTCCAGTGCAGGTCGGGGTCGGCGGCCATGCGCTGCTGCCACGGGTCGTCCTCGAACCCGCCGGCGAACGCCTTGAGGTCCATGCCCGAGCAGAAGTCGCCGCCGGCGCCGGTGACGACGGCGGCCCGGATGTCGGGGTTCTCGTCGATCTCGACCCAGGCGTCGTACATCCGGGCCATCATCTCCATCGACAGGGCGTTGCGACGCTCCGGCCGGTTGAGGGTGACGACGGCAACGGCGCCGCCCGGCCCCGTGCGGTCGAACAGCAGGTGCGGCTCGGCGTCCTCGCTCATCGGATCGATCCTCTCACTCGGTGAGGTCCCACAGGTCGTGGATCCAGGCGGCGAAGTCGCCGGCGTCGAGTTCGTCGGTGCTGCGGCCCACCGCCTCGCCGGCCAGCCAGGCGCCGGCGGCCTTGGCCAGCTCGTCGGTCATCCGGTGCCCGGTGTGGACCTCGACGAAGCTCAGGTCGACTCCGAGGTCGCGCAGCACCGCCGCCGACTGGCGTGACGAGTCGATGGCGATGAAGGCGTCGTCGTGCGACGACGTCAGCAGCACCGGCATCCCGGCGACCCGACCGCCGCTGATCGCCAGGCCCTCGATCGGCGGGGCGAAGGCGCACCAGCCGATGCACCCCGCCGGGCGCGGTCGCGCCGCGCTGGCCAGACCGAGGCCGATGGCCAGGCCACCTCCCTGCGAGAAGCCGGCGAAGACGGCCTCGGCGGGGTCGAAGCCGTCGCGGGCGCAGACCTCGTCCACCAGACGCCCGAGGCGCGCCAGCGACGAGTGGTACTGCTCGACGGCGTCGTCGGCGTTGCCGAACAGCGCCCGGTGCCAGATGTCGGCGCCCTTGTGGCTGAACGGCGCCCGGGGCACCAGGGCCACGTACCGCCCGTCGGGATCGATGAGGTCAAGCCGATCGACCATGGGCGCCGTCGACTCGCCGTAGCCGTGGATCAGCAGCAACAGCCGGTCCTGCGGGCCCTCCCGGGCGATCAGCTCGTGCTCCAGCACCACGCCAGGAAATCAGAACGTGTTCCAGTTCGCCAACCGAGGCAACGCGCGTTGCCTACCATGCGTCCCCGATGAGCGCACCGAACCTCCTCGAGCCGACGTTCTGGACCGGCGACTTCCACCGCACCCTCACCGAGCTCCGCACCAGCGACGGGCTGTGGCGGGACGAGGCCAACGCCATGTGGGTCGTGCTGCGCCACGCCGACGTGTACGAGGTCGAGTCCCGCAACGAGACCTTCCTCAGCGGTCAGGGCTACCGGTCGTTCTTCGCCCCGGACGAGACGAACATGATCGCCCAGGACGACCCGCGCCACGCCGCGCAGCGGTCGCTGGTGTCGCGCCGGTTCACCCCGAAGGCGGTGCGCCAGCAGGGCGAGTGGATCCGCACGACGGTGCGCAACCTGATCGCCGGCATGGGCGACGGCGACGAGCCGGTCGACATCGTGCCGGCGTTCGCCGCCCAGCTCCCCGGCCGGCTCACCGCCAAGCTGCTCGGCTGGGACGAGGACCGGTGGGCCGACATCGCCAGCTGGTCCGAGCGGCTGATGCGCTACGACCGGGCCATGCTCGACCCCGAGGCCGCCATGGGGATGATGACGGCGATCATGGAGTTCAACGGCGAGCTCGGCCCGATGGTCGACGCCGCACGCGGTTGCCCGGTCCACGACCTCGCCGAGGCGCCGGACCTGGTGTCGGTGTGGGCGCACGCCACCATCGACGGCGAACCGCTCGACGAGCAGACGATCATGCACGAGACCGGGCTGTTCATCTCGGGCGGCGCCGAGACGACCCGCACGGTGATCGCCCGGGGGCTGCGGGCCTTCTGCGACCACCCGGACCAATGGGAGGCGATCGCCGCCGACCCCTCGCGGATCCCGGCGGCCGTCGACGAGCTGGTGCGGTGGGTGACGCCGCTCAACAACTTCTTCCGCACCGCCGCCACCGATGCCACCGTCGGCGGGCGGCCCGTCGCCGCCGGCGACCGGTTCCTGCTCTGCTACCCGTCGGCCAACCGCGACGAGGCGGTCTTCGACGACCCGTTCACCTTCGACACCACCCGCTCGCCCAACCCGCATCTCGGCTTCGGCTTCGGTACGCACTTCTGCCTCGGCGCATCGCTGGCCCGCTTCGAGCTCGGCATCGTGCTCGAGGAGCTGACGTCGGCCATCACCAACCTGCGCGTCGGCGACGAGCTGGTCGACGAGCCGAACATGTTCGCCTGCGCCGTACGCTCGTTCGGCCTGTCGTTCGACCGGCGCTGACGCGGTCAGGCGTCGGCGCTCAGCCGTACTGGATGAGGGTGAGCCAGTCGGCGATGCAGGCGGGCTTGTCCTCGCCGTCGATCTCGACCGTCATGGTGCGCGTCGACAGGATGCCGCTCGGGCCCTTGCGCTGGACGTCGCTGAGCGTCGCACGGGCCCGGATCCGCGAGCCGACCTTCACCGGGCTGATGAAGCGGACCTTGTCGAAGCCGTAGTTCACACCCATGATCACGCCCTGGAAGCGGCCGGGATCGACCCGGATCGAACCCGACAGGTGGGTGAGCAGCGACAGGGTCAAGAAGCCGTGGGCGATCGTCCCGCCGAACGGCGTGGCCTTGGCCGCCTCGGGGTCGACGTGGATGAACTGGTGGTCGAAGGTGACGTCGGCGAACTGGTTCACCATCTCCTGGGTGATCTCCAGCCACTCCCCCACGCCCTCTTCCTGACCGAGGGCGGCCTGGAAGACCTCGAAGGCGGCATCGACGTTGCTCATGTGGGCGTCCTCCCCGTTGACGAACGCGACGACGCTACCGGATCACGCCGTGGGGTCGAGCCCCAGCTCGGCGAGGGCCACGGCCCGCCCTTCGTCGATGGAGCGATGCGCCGCCACGCCCATCGCCACGGACCACAACCCGTCGTCGATGGTGACGGCCGGCGGCGCGCCCGAGCGGATGGCATCGACGAGGCCGAGCAGCTCGAGGTAGCTGGCGCCGTGGTGGTGGCCCTGGTAGCCGATGCGCTCGTCGGCGGCGATTGGCACTGGTGCGGTGCTCCAGTCGGCGCGGCGGCCGACGTGCAGCTCGGCACCGCGGCCGCGGGCGACCTCCATGAACCCGGGCAGGAAGACCTCGACCTTGCCGGCGTCGCCGGTGGCGACCAGCTCCTGCTCGAAACGGCTGCCCTCGGCGAACATGCACAGGTCGAGCAGCGCCCGCCGCCCCGACGGGTAGTCGACGATGACGAAGGCGTTGTCGGCGATGTCGGGCACCTCGCCGTCGTAGACCTCGTCGAGGTGGTTGACGTCCTGGCCGCCCGACGCCAGCACACGCTCGGGTCGCTCGTCGAGCACCAGGTTCATCAGGTCGAAGAAGTGACAGCACTTCTCGACGAGCGTGCCGCCGGTGTTGCGCGTGAAGCGGTTCCAGTCGCCGACCTTGGCCAGGAACGGGAACCGGTGCTCGCGCACGAACAGCATCCGCACATCGCCGGCATCGCCGGCGTGCACCCGCTCGACGAACGCCGCCACCGGCGGCATGAAGCGGTACTCGAGCCCCATCCACACGACACCGTCGTGCTCGGCTGCCGCGGCGGCGACCGCCTGCGCGTCGTCGACGGTGGTGCACAGCGGCTTCTCGATCAGCAGGTGCAGCCCCGTGCCCCACAGCGGGTCGAGCACCGCACGATGGGTGTGGTTGGGGCTGGCCACGACCACGACGTCGGCGGCGTCGGCACGCACCAGGGCCTCGACGTCGGCGAAGGTCGCCACGGCGTCGGGGTCCGCCCCCGTGTCGGCGACGGTGGCGAGTGCGCCGGCGATCGAGGCGGCCTCCGGGTCGACCAGGGCGGTCACGGTTGCCCCTGGCAGCGCACCGACGTTGCGGATGTGCTCGCCACCCATCATCCCGGCGCCGATCACCGCCACGCGCAGTTCGGTCGAGTCAGCCATGCGCCCGAACCTACCCATCGCACGTCAAGCGACGGTCAAGGCACCTACCCGGCGGCGCCCTCGCCGAGCGTTGCGCGCAGCTCGGTCTCCCACGCCGTGATCGCCTCCGGCAGCGCGGCGGCGCGCAGCGCCTCGAGTGTGGCGTAGCCCGTGGCGCGCTCGGCGTCCCACTCGTCGGCGAAGCGGCCGTCACGGATCTCGGCAACGATGGCGCGCATCGGCGTGGCCACATCGGCGCCGTCGTAGCGATCGGCGCGCGACAGCTGGCCGTACTGGCTGGTCGGGCTGTGGTGCGCCATCTGCGCCGCATAGCCCTCGGTCCTCAGCCGCCGGTAGGTCCGCTCGACCTCGCCGGACAGGAACAGCTCGCACAGGATCGCTTCGAGCGGCACGCCCTCGGCGAGCATCACCTCGGTGAAGGTGGTGCTGACGAGCCGCAGCGCCGGCGCCAGCGCCTGCTCGACGGCCAGGTCGAGCACCGCCTCCTGCGTGGGCGTCATCTCGATGGCGCCCTGGCGCAGACCACCGATGGCCTGAGCGACCGCCAGCGTGCGCGCCAACGCCGTGCCGGAGCGGTCGCGGTGCACGCCGAGGGCGGTGATGAAGCCGACGCCCTCCTCATAGCAGGAGCGCACCTCGGGCCCGAGCATGCGCGGCGCCACCATCGCCACGTCGCAGTCGGGCACCCAGCGGTCGAAGGCCAGGCAGTAACCGCTGGCCACGACCACCAGGGCATCGGGCCGTGGCTCGAGGCCGAGGGTGGCGATGGCGTCGTCGGGCACGAGCACGCACACCACGTCGGCATCGACCGCCGACGACACGTCGCCGGCGACGAAGCCGTCGGCGACGGCCTGGTCACGGCTGGCGTCGGCGCGCGCCGCCACGCGCACGTCGCAGCCCGAGTCGCGCAAGTTCAGCGCCCAGGACCGGCCCTGGTTGCCGTAGCCGACGACGGCGACGGTCGCTCCCGCCAGCGCCGTCGGATCGGCGTCGGCGTCGTGATAGATGGTGGTCATGGTCGGCTCCTTGTCGTCGTCATCGGGCCATCGCGACCGCGCCGGGGGTGCCGGCATCGATCTGGTAGGTCGGCCCGGCGGTGCGCGGCGCGTCGGGCACGGTGGCGTCGACGTGGACGAACTCGGCGCGCGCCGCGTCGGCGGTGAAGGTGACGATGAGCACCCCCCGGTGCTCGATGTCGTAGAGGTGGATGTGGGCGTTCGACCGGGCGCCGGCCGTCGGGGCGTCCTGGAGCGTCTCGCGCGCCGAGATCGACGGACCGATCAGCTCGCTGATCACCACGGGTGAGCCGGGATCCTCCGGGTCGCGGTGCACGTCGGCCACGACGGAGGTGTGCAGGTCGCCGCCGATGGTCACCGCGTCGATCCGCCCCGCGTCGACGACGGCGTCGATCAGCCGTTGGCGCGCTGCGACGTAGCCGTCCCAGCTGTCCATCGAGTAGCCGCCGCCGGGCTGGTCGGGCAGGCGGTTGACCGGCGCCAGGATCGACTGCTGCGCCAGGACGGTCCATCTCGGGTCGCCGCTGCGCAACCGCTCGTCCAGCCACGCCTCCTGATCGGCGCCGAGCATGGTCGCCTCCTCGGCGAAGGCCTCAGGCGGGCGGGGACCGCCGCCGAATTGGCGGGGCAGGTTGGCGGTGCCGGCCTCGGGCGGGGGGCTGCGGTGCTGGCGGGTGTCGAGCACCGACAGCTGCACCAGGTCACCCCAGTCGGCGCCGCGGAAGATCTCGAGCGCACCGTCGAGCGGAGGCCCGACCGCCACGGGCATGTGCTCCCACCAGGCCTCGTAAGCGGCGGCACGTTTGGCGACGAACGACTCCGGCGTCTCGCCCTGGGCCACACCGAACTTCCCGGGCAGGCCGTCGGCGTAGTTGTCCTCCACCTCGTGGTCGTCCCAGATCACGATCCACGGGTGCGCGGCGCGCGCGTCCTGCAGGTCGGGGTCGCGCAGGTTCAGCTCGTAGAAGGCGCGGTACGCCTCGACGGTCGAGGGCACGACCATGCCGTGCGGGCGCACGTCGACGGCGCCCTCGAGCTCGTAGATGAAGTCACCCAGGAACACCACGGCGTCGAGGTCGGCCTCGGTCAGCGCCCGGTAGGCCGTGAAGTAGCCCGACTGGTACGCCTGGCAGCTGGCCACGCCGAGCCGGACCTGCTCGGGGTCGGTGCCCGCCGCCGCCGTCGTCCGTGTGCGCCCGAGGCGTGATCGCTGGTCGCCGACGCCGAACCGGTACCAGTAGGTGGTGGCCGGCTCCAGACCCTCGGCGCGCACGTGCACGCTCTGCGCCGCGGCCGGCTCGGCCACGGCTGTCCCCTCGGCCACGATCGCCTCGAACGCCTCGTCGGTGGCGATCGCCCAGCGCACCTCGACCGGCTCGGACGGCACCGTGGCGTCCTCCGGGTCGAGGCGCGTCCACAACACGACCGAGGTCGGCGTCGGGTCGCCCGAGGCCACGCCGAGGCCGAAGGCCGGCCCGGCGACGCCCTGCCAACGGGCCGGATCGGCAACCGTGCCCGACGGTGCGGCAGGCGACGTCGCCTCATCGGTACATCCGGCGGCCACACCGGCGACGCCGGCAGCAGCGAGTCCCCCGAGGAAGCGACGCCGGGTCATCCCTGACAGCGGCGTCATATCCATCGCCAGCGATGGTAGGCACCTCCGGTCAGATGAGCTGGATCGCCTCGTCTACGTGGCGGAGCTTGTCGGGGTTGAGCACCGAGGTGACGCGCTGCACCCGACCGCCGGCGACCTCGACCGACACGACGATGGCGACGGCATCTCCGAGGCGGCCGACCACCCCAGGGTTGCCGTTGACGGTCGCCTCCTCGAAGGCCAACACGTCGGCGAAGCGCCGCACGAGGTTGGACGAGAAGCGCGCCACGCGATGGGGGCCAATGACCGGACGGCGGGCGGCGTGCTGGTCGGGACCGCCATCGCTCATCACGACCACGTCGTCGGCGAGCAGGGAGAGCAGCGCCTCCTTGTCGTCGGTGAGCGCGGCGAGCAGGTAGGCGCGGGCGACTTCTCGCTGGTCGTCGGTCGGCGCGGTCGCCACCGTCGTGTCGGCCGACGCCTCCTCGGCCCGCAGGCGACGACGAGCGCGCGATGCCACCTGGCGCGTGGCCGCCGGCGACTTCCCGACGATCTGTGCCACGGCGTCGAAGGGCTCGCCGAAGACGTCGGTGAGCAGCACCACCGCCCGCTCGGTCGGCGAGAGCTGTTCGAGCAGCAGCAGGAACGCCGTGGTCAGCGAGTCGGCGAGCTCGGCGCGCGCCGCCGGACCGGGCTCGGGCGACGCCGGCTCGACGAGCGGCTCGGGTAGCCACGGGCCGACGTAGCGCTCCTGGTCGCGGCGGCGCCGGCGCAGCTGGTCGAGGCTGAGACGGGACACGACCGTCGTCAGCCACGCCGGCGGGGAGTCGATCGTGGCCGGGTCGACGGCCGCCCAACGCAGCCACGCCTCCTGCACGACGTCTTCGGCGTCGGCGACCGACCCGAGCATCCGGTAGGCCAGACCGACCAGCCGCGGACGCTCGGCGTCGAACACGGCCGCCGGCGATGGACCGCTCACGCTGCGCATCATGCCGCGACCGCCACCCGGCGCGCCGCAGCCAACCGCCCGGCGCGCTCGCCCGAGGCGAGGGCGGCGTCGGCGAGCATCCCCTCGGCGCCGACGTAGTCGCCGGCCACGAACAGCCCCGGCCGCCCGGGCACGGCCACGGCGGGACGACCGGCGAACCCGCCCTGGGCCGCCAGCGGCATGCCGTGGGCGGTGACCATGTGGTGCAGGTACCGCTCGACGGCGACGTCGTCCGGCTCGACGCCGGCCCGGGCCGCGTGCGCCAGCAGCTGCGCCTTGGTCGCCGCCGCCTCAGGCCGCTCCCCCGGCGCCAGGTAGCGGCCGACCGCCGCCACCCCGCCGCCATCGGGCGCCAAGCCGGCGGGCGGTGCCTGCTGGGCGAAGTACAGCGGTTCGTCGACGCCGTGCAGGAACCACGGCCCGGGCAACGCCTGGCGCAACCCGAGGTCGAGGCAGGCCATCGCCGACGCCGGTCCGGCCGACGCCACCCAGGCATCGGGCAGGCCGGCGAGGCGTGCCGCCGCCTCGGGGCCGCCCACGGCCAGCACCACCGACGCCGCCCGCAGGTCCCCGGCGGTGGTCTGCACCACGAGCCCGTCCCCGTCGTGGCGCACCGCCGTCACGTCGGCGGCGCGCGCCGTCGCGCCGGCGGCGGTACCGGCAGCGGCCAGGCCGTCGACCATGGTCTGCCACCCACCGTCGAGGTAGCGCACGGCGCCCAGCTGCAGTTGGGTGACGAAGGCCTCGGCGCTCAACAGGTCGGGGGCGTTGGCGTAGGTCATCAGCCGCACGAACGCCTCGGCGACGCGCCGCGGCGTCCCGTGCAGGCCGAAACCGTCGAACCACGCCGCCACCGACAGGTCGGCGAGGACCGCGGGCTCGGCGCGCTGGGCGGCGTTGAGCACCCGCCCCAGCGCCATCCGACCCCGCCATCCGACGGCGCCCGTGCGCAGCAGGGTGGCCGGCGACACCGGTGCCTGCTCACTGCGGTCGTCGACGAGCAGGCGCTGTCCCCGCAGGTCGCCCGGGTAGGCCCCGTGCACGGCGACGCCGAGGTCGTCGAGCACCCGCTCCGCGGCACCGCCGCGGTACAAGGCGTGCGGCCCGAGATTGAGCGTGAACCCGTGGCGCGTCTCGCTGCGCGCCCGGCCGCCGGCGCGGTGCGGCTCGACCAGCGCCACCCGGGCGCCCTGGCGCGCCGCCACGGCAGCGGCGGTCAGCCCCGCCAACCCCGCACCGCACACCACCACGTCGTAGGTCTCGTCCATCGCTCGCCTCCTGCGCTCGTCCTCACCACAGAGACGATCCGGCCGGCCGGGTTGTGACACACTCGCCCGCCATGACCGAACAGCTGCTGACGTTGTGGGGTGACGTGGCGGCGCTTTCGGCCGCCAGCGCGGTGCTGGGGTGGGATCAGGAGACGCAGATGCCACCCAAGGGCCTCCCGGCGCGGGGTCGCACGATGGCGGCGCTGGCGGGCCTGGTGCACGCCAAGCTCACCGACCCGGCCCTCGACGAGGCCATCGCTGCCGTCGAGGCGGCACCCGCCGATGACCTCGCCGCCACCCAGGCCCGGCTCGCCCGCCGTGCCGTACGCCGCGCCAGCGCCGTTCCGGCCGACCTGGCCCGGGCCATGGCCGAGACGCAGAGCCGGGCGCTCGGGACGTGGCAGCAGGCCAAGGCCGACGACGACGTGGCGGCCTTCGCCCCCGATCTCGCCGAGATCGTGCGGCTCACGCTCGAGCAGGCCGACGCCTACGTGGCTGCCGGCCTGGCCGCCACCCGCTACGACGCCCTGGTCGACGAGTACGAGCCGGGCTGGACCGAGGCGATGCTGGCACCCCTGCTCGGCGCCGTGCGTGACGAGTTGACGCCCATCGTCGCCGCCGCGGCTGACAGCGGCATCGGCGTCGACACGTCCGTGTGCGGCGGCGTGCTCCCGGTGGACCAGCAGGAGGCGTTCGGTCGCTTCGTCGCCGCCCGCATGGGCTACGACTTCGACGCCGGCCGCCTCGACACGTCTGCTCATCCGTTCACGACGGGCTTCGCCCCGACCGACGTGCGCATCACGTGGCGGGCCGACGACGGCGACCTGCGCCCGGGCCTGTTCGGGATCATGCACGAGGCAGGCCACGCCCTCTACGAGCAGGGCCTGCCCGTGGACCTCGCCGGGTCGCCCGCCGGCGAGGCCGTGTCGCTGGGCGTGCACGAGTCGCAGTCGCGCCTGTGGGAGAACCTGGTCGGACGCAGCCGCAGCTTCTGGCGGTGGGCCATGCCGCACCTGGTCGATCACGTGCCCGGTGCCGCGGTGGCGCAGCTTCCATCGGGCGAGCGGGTCGATGCGCTGTGGCCGGCATTGCACACGGTGCAGCCGTCGCTCATCCGGGTCGAGGCCGACGAGGCCACGTACAACCTGCACATCGCCGTGCGGTTCGAGCTGGAGCGGCGCCTGATCGGAGGCGACCTCGACGTGGCCGACCTTCCCGGCGCCTGGGACGACATCTACGCGGCGCTGCTCGGCATCCGGCCGACCCGCGCCCCCGACCGGGGGCTCCAGGTCAACCCCAGGGCGCAGGGCGGCTTCGGGTACTTCCCCACCTACACCCTCGGCAACCTGGCGGCGTCCCAGCTGTTCGAGGCGGCGGCCGCGGCGCTCGGCGACCTCGACGCCCAGCTCGCCGCCGGCGACCTCGAGGGGTTGCTCAGCTGGCTGCGCACCAACGTCCACCGCCACGCCTCCACGCTCGAGGCGCCGGCGCTGATCGAGCAGGCCACCGGCGCTCCGCTGACGGCGGACGCCTTCATGCGCCACATCCGGGCCGACGTCGCCGAGGTGTACGGATGAACCTCGCCGTCGTCGTCTGGCTGATCATCGGCCTGCCGTTGATGCTGGCCGTGTCGTGGTTGGCCGGACGGCTGCTGGGCTCGCGCCGGGGCATCGTCCAGACGTTGTTCGCCGGCATCATCGGCTTCAGCCTCGCCGTGCTCACCGTGCTGCAGGTCTCGCAGTACAACCTCGACGACAACGGCCTCGTGCGCGACGTGTTCGTGCTCGGGCTCATCATGACGATGCTCACCAACGTCTCGATGGATCTGCTGACCAAGCCCAAGCACCTGCGCGAGGTCACGCTGGCGCAGCAGGCCGGCATCCCCGAGACCACCCGGCTGCCCCGCCCGATCCACCGGGCGCGCAACGCCATCGAGCCGATCAACCGCTACCGCCAGATCGTGGGGATCGCCCGCCGCAACGGGCTCGGGGTCTTCCTGGGCAAGAGCGCCAAG
>CAZYKR010000018.1:0-28260 GCA_964648005.1 uncultured Iamiaceae bacterium | reverse complement strand
GCTGGTACGACGCCGGCCCCCCGACGGACCCGCCGGTGGCGCCGCTCGACGCGGACGCCGCCACCGCCCGCTTCGCCGAGCGCCTCGCCGCCCGGCCGGAGGCCGCCGCCGGCCTGGAGCGGTGGGTGGCGAACAGCGCACCGACCGGACCGCCAACGGCAGCGGACTTCGCTCCGGTGCCCGAGGGCGCGGCGCTGCATCCGCTCGCCCCGGCGCGCATCCTCGACACCCGCGCCGGGCTCGGCGCGCCCAAGGCCCGCATCGGCGCCAACGGCAAGGTCGACCTCCAGGTCGCCGGTTCCGGCGGCGTGCCGGCGGACGGGGTGTCGGCGGTGGTGCTCAACGTCACCGGCGTCTTCCCGACCGTGCCGACACACGTCACGGCGTGGCCTGCAGGGACGTCCAAGCCCTTGGCGTCGAACCTGAACCTGGTGCCGGGCCAGACGTCGGCCAACCTCGTCACGGTCAAGGTCGGCGCCACCGGCGCCGTGTCGCTCGGCAACAACACCGGGCAGGTCGACCTCGTCGCCGACGTGGTCGGGTGGTACGACACAGGCGGCGGCGTCGGCGGCCATTTCGCCGACACGTCGCCGACACGTCTCTACGACAGCCGCGGCGAGGACCTGTTCCCGTTCCCGATCGTGGAGCCGTTCGCCCCGGGCGAGACCCGCACGATCGACCTCAGCGGGCTGGACAGCCTCTCGTCGTTCGGTGGCGGCGTGCCCGAGTTGGCGCACACCGTCGTGCTGAACGTGACCGGCATCGCCACCGCGCCGACGCACCTGACCGTGTGGCCGAGCGGTCCCGTCCCGGCGACGTCGTCGCTCAACCTCGCCGCCGGTGAGACCCGGGCAAACCTCGTGGCGGTCGAGGTCGGCCCCGACCGCACCATCCAGATCCGCAACAACAGCGGGTCGACCCACGTCATCGTCGACCTGTTCGGTTGGTTCACGGCACCGAAGTGACGGCGACCGCGCCGCGGAATTCGCAACTTGACCGGTTGGTCAATAGTCTGCGACGCCATGGACATCAGCGGAGCTTCAGCAATCGTCACCGGTGGCGCCTCGGGCCTCGGTGAGGCAACGGTCAAGCACCTCGCCGCCAAGGGCGCCAAGGTCGCGATCTTGGATCTCGACCGCCAGCGCGACAAGGGCGAGGCCCTCGCCACCGAGGTGGGTGGGGCCTTCTGTGCGGCCGACGTCACCAACACCGACGACATCATCGCCGCCGTCGAGACCGCCAAGGAGATGGGGCCGCTGCGTGCCCTCGTCAACTGTGCCGGCGTCGGCATGGCCGGCCGCACCATCGGCAAGGACGGCTCGTACGACTCCGCGTTCGACCTCGACGTCTTCCGCTGGGTGATCAACATCAACCTGATCGGCACCTTCGACTGCATCCGCATCGCCGCCACGGCCATGTCGCAGAACGAGCCGCTCGACGAGCACGGCGAGCGCGGCGCCATCGTCAACACCGCCTCGGTGGCGGCGTTCGACGGCCAGATCGGGCAGTGCTCGTACTCGGCGTCGAAGGGTGGCGTCGTCGGCATGACCCTGCCGATCGCCCGTGACCTGTCCGCCGTCGGTATCCGGGTCAACACCATCGCTCCCGGCCTGATCGACACGCCGATCTACGGCGAGGGCGACTTCTCGGAGCAGTTCAAGGACAACCTGAAGAAGGACGTCCTGTTCCCGAAGCGCCTCGGGTTCGCCGACGAGTTCGCGTCGCTGGCCACCGAGCTGGTCACCAACAGCTACATGAACGCCGAGACCATCCGTGTCGACGGCGGCGTGCGCATGCAGCCGAAGTGATCGCTCGCTGCGCCGCAGCCTGATCGCCGTCGAGGGCGTCCCTTCGGGGCGCCCTCGTCGCGTTCCGGCAGGGTTGCCGAGCGCCACCCGACGCCTTGCGAGCGCCCCGGGGGTTAGGTAGCCTTAACCCCATGCGGAAAGCGGTCTTGGAGACCGATCGCCTTCGGGGCACGGAGGGGCAGCGATGATCGTCTGCCACTGCGAAGCTGTCTCCGACCGGGCGATCCGCAAGGCCGTGCGCAAGGGTGCGACGACCGTTGACGAGGTCACGCAGCGGTGCGGGGCCGGCGGCGGCTGCGGCGGCTGCGTGCCCGAGATCGAGCGGCTCGTGCACCACGAGCAGCCGGTCGTCGTAGTCGGCCTCGCCAGCTGAGTGCGCGAGACTGCCCCGGGCCGGCGCACTGCGCCGCCCACCACCCAGAGACGAGGTCGACACGTGAACGGTGCCCCCGAGGTCATCGAGGTCCTCAACGAGATCCTCACCGCCGAGCTGACGGCGATCAACCAGTACTTCATCCACGCCAAGATGAACGAGCACTGGGGTCTGGGGAAGCTGGCCGGCACGATCCGGGCCGAATCGATCGACGAGATGCGTGACGCCGATGCGCTCATCGACCGCATCCTCTTCCTGGGTGGTGTGCCCAACGTGCAGCGCCTCAATCCCGTGCGCGTCGGCGAGGACGTCGCCGAGCAGCTGACCATCGACGCAGAGCTCGAGGTCGACGCCATCGACCGGTACAACCGGGCGATCGCTCTGACGGTCGAGCACGGCGACAACGGCACCCGAGCCATGCTCGAGGAGCGGCTCCAGGGCGAAGAGGCCCACCTCGACTGGATCGAGTCGCAGCTCGAGTTGATCCGCCAGGTGGGGCTCGAGAACTACCTGGCGACCCAGATCGACGGCTGAACCGGCGGCGGAGCCTCGGCGGCGGGTCCGTGCGGCGCCCGGCCGAAAGAGGACGTCAACCTCCCACCGTCCGACGCCGGTCGATCTAGCCTCGGGGGGTCATGGCGAGAGCAACGGCGGATCAGGTGGCAGTCGGGATGCGGGGTATCCGCAACGCGGACCCGACCTTCGACGACGAGCTCTTCCTGGCCCAGGCACGGCGGCTGTTCCTGCGCTATCACCGCGCCCAAGCCGAGGGTGACAGCACCGACATCCGGCCGTACCTCGACAAGGAGATCCGCCGGAACTTCGATGCCGGCGTGTCGGGCGGCGTCCGGATCGCACCGGTGAGCGGTGTGCGCTCTGCGCGCATCGTCGAGGCCGGCCTCGACGATGTGGTCGGCCAGTACATCGTCGTGCGTCTGGTGGCGCTCGACGACGAAGCCGAGCACGGCGTCATCGGGGAGGACTGGCGGTTCGAGCGCGCCGACGCCACCGCAAGGTGGATCAACGAGACGGCGCGCACCGAGTGTCCGACCTGCGGCGGACCACGGGTGCGCGGCACCGAGGTCTGCCAGTACTGCGGCGTGCCGTTGGCGTACGGCGGGTGGATCGTGCGTCGTGTGTTCACCAAGGCCGCCACGCCGACGACGACCTTGAGTCGGCAGGCGTCGCTGGCCATCATCGGCGGTGCCGTCGTCGTGGCGGTGCTGGCGGTCGTGGCGGTCTTCATGGTGCGCCCGACATCCGGCGGCGGCGCCGACGACACCGACACCGACGCCGTTGCTGCGGCGACGTCGGTGAGCCTGGTCACCCCGGCCGGCGATGCCGGTGTGCCCGGTACGGCCGAGCTCGTGCTCGGTGGACCCCTGTCGGGTGCTCGGTCGGCCGACGCTCGATCGATCGGCGGCAGCACCGACTGCTCGAGCGTGGCGCGCTTCGCCGGGTTCTCGGCCACGGCGCTGCCCGGCAGCGGAGCGGCCGGCACCATCACGCTCGGCGTCGCCGTGCCCGACGGCAAGCAAGGTCCAGGGGTCTACGACAACGCCATCGAGCCCCTGGTCACGATCGCCTACCAACGCACCGACCCGGACGGCTCGTCGGTCACGCAGTCCTGGGACGAGGCCAGCACGGGGCAGGCGACGCTCGAGATCGGCCTCGACGGCTCGATGTCGCTGGTGTTCAGCGGCTACAAGCCCGAGCAATCGAGCGCCGACCCGCTGCTCAACGCCGAGCTGAACGGCAGCGTGCGGTTCACCTGTCGCGCCTGAGCTCGGCGCGCAGGGCGTCCGTCAGCGCCGCGTGCTCGAAGGCGAAGCCAGCGTCCTCGAGCACCGCCGGCAGCACCTGTTGGCTGGTGAACAGCAGCTCGGTGGCGAGCTCGCTGCCCAGCAGCAGGCTCGGCCCGAACTTGGGGACGGGGAGCACGGTGGGGCGGCCGAGGACCGAGCCGAGGTCCTTGGTGAAGGCGGCGTTGGTGACCGGCTGGGGCGCCGTCAGGTCGACCGGGCCCGCGACGTCGGCATCGAGGAGGAAGCGGATGGCGCGGACCTCATCGGTCAGCGAGATCCATGACCACCACTGCGTGCCCGGACCCAGCCGTCCGCCGAGCCCGAAGCGGAACAGTGGCAGGACCTTGGCCAGCGCCCCGCCGCCGGGCGCCAGCACGATGCCCGTGCGCAGGTGGGCGACACGGATGCCCGCGGCGGCGGCGGGCGCCGTGGCCGCCTCCCAGGCGGTGACCACGTCGGCGAGGAAGCCGGTCCCCGCCGGCGACCGCTCGGTCAGCACCTCGTCCCCGCGCTCGCCGTAGATGCCGATCGCCGACCCGCTCAGCAGGACGGCGGGGGGACGGTCGAGATCGGCAAGCGTGCGGGCCAGCAGATCGGTGCCCTGCACGCGGCTGTCGAGGATGCGACGTTTGACCTCGTCGTTCCACCGACGGGCCCCGATCGGCTCGCCGGCGAGGTGCACGACGGCGTCGATCCCCTCGAGCGAGGCCGCGTCGATGGTGCCCGCGGCCGGGTCCCACCGCACGGCGTCCTGGCCGGCGGCCGGCGCACGCCGCACGAGCGTCGCCACGCGATGGCCGTCGGCGCGCAGGGCGTCGACGAGCGCCGTTCCGATGAAGCCGGTCGCTCCGGTGACTGCGATGTCCACGGCACACCTCCAGCGACCTGCAACCGGCGGCGCGCGCCGCGCATTCCGCGCCCGAGGTCAGAGCGCTTCGACGCCAGGCGCCTCGGGTAGCCACCGGCGGGTGTCGAGGACCGCCCGCGCGTGGCGCACGATCTCGGCGGCGTCGAAGGCGTCGTGGTCGACCAGCAAGACCACGAGGTCGGCCTCCGCCAGGATCTCGGGCGTGCACGGGGCCGGCTCGACGATCGCCGGCAGCGATGCGGGGTCGACGTGCGGGTCGCAGGCCAGCACACGCACGCCGGCCGCAGCGAGGCCCTCGGCGATGGGGATCGACGGCGTCTCGCGGGCGTCGCCGGTGTTGCGCTTGTAGCTCATGCCCAGCAGGGCAACGGTGGCTCCCGCCGCCGGGACGCCCTCACGTTCGAGCCGGGCGAGCGCCCGGTCGACGACGTAGCGGGGCATCTGCTCGTTGACCTCGTTCGCCAACTCGACGAAGCGGAAGTCGCGCCCGGTCGAGCGTTTGACCTTCCACGACAGGTACGACGGGTCGATGGGCAGGCAGTGGCCGCCGACGCCCGGGCCCGGGCGGAACGGCATGAACCCGAAGGGCTTGGTGGCGGCGGCGTCGACCGCGGCCCACACGTCGATGCCGAGCTCGTTGGCGAACACGGCCAGCTCGTTGACGAGTGCGATGTTCACGTGGCGGAACGTGTTCTCGAGCAGCTTGGTCAGCTCGGCCGTGCCGGTGTCGGCGACGGGGACCGTCTCGTCGACGATGCGGTCGTAGAAGCCTTGCACCCGGGCGAGCGAGGCCGGCGACACGCCGGACACGACCTTGGGCGTCTCGACGAGCCCGTGCGTCGGGTTGCCGGGGTCGATGCGCTCGGGGCTGTAGCCCAGGTCGAAGTCGACGCCGGCGACGAGGCCGCTCGCCTCCTCGAGGATCGGCGCCACCAACTCCGTCGTGGTGCCGGGATAGGTCGTGGACTCCAACACCACGCAGACCCCCGGCCGCATGTGGCTCGCCAGCATGGCCGAGGCGGCCTCGACGGCGCCCAGGTCGGGCACGCCGTCGGCGAGCGGTGTCGGCACCGAGATCACGGCGACGTCGAAGCCGGCGACGTCGGCCGGGTCCGTCGTCGGCAGGTAGCGCCCGGTCGCCAGCGCCGCGGCGAGCTCGGCGTCGGCGATGTCCTCCACGTGGGAGGAGCCTGCTGCGAGCCCGGCGATGCGTTGGGCGTCGAGGTCGATGCCGGTCACCCGCATACCGACGGCGACGGCACGCATGGCCAAGGGGAGGCCGACATAGCCCTGTCCGACGACGACGAGGTGCTCGGGTCCGGTCATGGGGGTGGGAGCGTAGTACCCGCGGGTACTACGCTCCGATGCCGGTGAGCACGCGAAAGCTGATCTTCTTGTCGCTGCTGTGCGGCATCGCCATCATCGGCGCCTTCACGGCCCAGTTGCTCATGGCACGCGGCTAGCCCGCCACCGAGCATGTTCACGAACACGCGTTCCCTCGGGCAATCTCAGGCCTTTTCATCCTCGGCCATCCCTGCTACCTTGACCCGACGGCGGGCGGAGCAAGCCGTGAGTTGTCGTTGCCCTTTTCGAGGTGGCACCCCTTGTTCCGCAAGTTCCTTCCCGTCATCGCTGCGCTGTTGCTGGTGCCCGTGGGCGCTGCCGCGCAGGAGGCCGATCCGCAGGCCGAGATCGACCAGACGCGCCAGCGGCGCGAGGAGCTCAACGCCGAGCTGGACGTGCTGCGGGCATCCGACGTCGACCTGCAGCGCGAGTCCGAACGTCTCGAGGGCGTGGTCCGGCAACACGAGGAGGCGGCGGCGACGGCACAGGCCAACCTGGCTGAGGTCGAAGCCTCACTCGGGTCACTCGAAGCCGACGTGCGTGAGGCGCAGCGACTCACCGAGCGCCGCAAGGCCCTGCTGCGGGAGCGGGCCGTCGCCGCCTACGTGCGTCCGAGCACCGAGAGCTTCTCGTCGGTGCTGACCGCCGAGGACTACGACGAGGCGCACCGCAAGACCACCCTGCTCGCCGAGGTCGCGGAGCACGACGCCGACGTCCTGCGCGCCAAGCAGGACGCCGAGGCGATGCTCCTCGACGCCAAGACCCGGTTCAAGACCGCCGTCGACGAGGCCGCCCGTCTGCGTGCCGAGGCCGAGACCGAGCTGGCATCGGCAACGGCAGCGCGCGACCGACACGCCGAGGTGCAGCGGGCGCTCGAGACCCGCATCGGCGAGTTCCAGCGCGAGGCGGACCTGCTCAGCGCCCACGAGGGCCAGCTCGTGTCCCTGATCATGGCCAAGGCCACCCCGTCCACGACGGCGGAGGTGGCGCCCTCGACGACGGAGGCGGCGCCGTCCACCTCGACCACGGCCGTCGTGAGCCCCGGGCCCGGACAGCCGGCGACGACCGCGGCGCCCACGACGACGCAACCGCCGCGCACGACCACCACGGTCGGTGGGAGCTACGGCCTCACCTGGCCGGCGGCCGGGCCGGTCACGTCGCCCTACGGCATGCGGTGGGGGCGGATGCACCAGGGGATCGACATCGGTGCCGGGATGGGTGCGCCCATCTTGGCGGCGGGGACCGGCACGGTGATCTACGCCGGTTGGATGGACGGCTACGGCAACGTCGTGCTCGTCGACCACGGCAACGGCATGGTCACGGTGTACGCCCATCAGAGCGCCATCGGCGTGGGCAACGGTGCACGCGTGTCCAAGGGGCAGGTGATCGGCGCAGTCGGCTCGACCGGCAACTCCACCGGGCCGCACCTGCACTTCGAGACGAGGGTGAACGGGGTCGCGCTCGACCCCATGGCATATCTGTGACGGCGCCGCCCACCGGCGGAGGTGGGTGCCAGCTGCGACGACCGACGCGCCAAGGTGGTTCCACCGAGGTCGCGGGGGAGCGGGCGCGTGCCGGTGACCGGACGCTTCGGTCACCGGCACGGGGCTCGCCCGGCCGACGGTAGGATCGGCGTTCGACGTCTGTTCCGAGGAGGTGGTCCCCACGTCTGCCAACCCTGCTGCTGCGACCGGTGGCGACGACCATTACGACCTGGTCATCATCGGCGGGGGGCCGGCCGGTTACGGGGCTGCGCTCTACGGCGCCGCTGCCGGGCTGCACGTGGCGCTCATCGAGAAGGCCAAGGTCGGGGGGACCTGCCTGCACGTCGGATGCATCCCGGCCAAGGAGCTGCTCGAGACGGCGGCTATGCGCCGCCATGTGGCGGCGGCCGCCACGTTCGGCATCGACGCCACGATCAACGGCGTGTCCTGGTCGACGACGCTCGATCGCAAGCAGACCGTGATCGACCAGCTCTACAAGGGGCTGAGCGGCCTGCTCAAGGGGCGCAAGGTCACGGTGCTCGACGGGCACGGGACGATGGCGGCCGATCGCAGCGTGCGGGTGTCGGGCGGAGCGTCCGGCGACGTGACCGTCACCGGTGACGCCGTGGCCCTGGCATCCGGATCGGTGCCGCGCACCATTCCGGGCTTCGAGGTGGACGGACGCTTCGTCGTCACCTCCGACGAGCTGCTCTCGCTGCCCGAGCTGCCGGCGTCGGCCGCGGTCATCGGCGGCGGTGCCATCGGTTGCGAGTTCGCCTCGATGATGGCCGACCTCGGCGTCGAGGTGACGGTGCTCGAGGCGCTGCCCAAGATCCTGCCGGGCTGCGACGACGACATCACGTCCACCGTCGTGCGTGCCTTCAAGAAGCGCAAGATCACGGTGAAGACCGGCGTGGGCGTGACCGGCCATACGCCCGGAGCGTCGACGACCACAGTGGCGTTGGCCGACGGGTCGACCCTCGAGGTGGAGCTCGTCGTCGTCGCGGTCGGCCGGGCGCCGTACACCGACGGCCTGCTGGATGCGGGCACCGGCGTCACCGTCACCGAGCGTGGCCACATCGCCGTCGACGACCGGTGCCGTACCGGGGTCGCCGGTGTGTACGCCATCGGTGACGTCATCGCCACGCCGGCGTTGGCCCACGTCGGATTCGCCGAAGGGATCCTCGTGGTGCAGGACCTCCTGGGCGAGGACCCGGCACCGGTCGACTACGGACGCGTGCCGTGGTGCATCTACTGCCATCCCGAGGTGGCGTTCACCGGGCTGTCCGAGCAGGCGGCGGTCGAGGCGGGCCACGAGGTCGTCGTCTCCAAGCATCGCTACATCGGCAACGGGCGGGCGCTGATCCTCGGCGAGCCCGATGGCATGGTCAAGGTCATCGCTGCCAAGCGTCCCGACGGCACCGCCGGCCAGGTGCTCGGCGTGCACATGGTCGGGCCCTGGGTGACCGAACAGCTCGGCCAGGCGTACCTGGCGGTCAACTGGGAGGCGACCGTCGACGACATCGCCCCCTTCGTGCAGCCCCACCCGACGCTGAGCGAGCTGTTCGGCGAGACGGTCATGGCCCTCACGGGACGCGGCCTGCACGGATGAACGGCGGCCGAGTCCCCCCACGACACATGGAGCGCTGATGGCCGAGGTCACACTGCCGCAGCTCGGTGAGACGGTCACCGAAGGCACGATCACCCGCTGGTTCAAGCAGATCGGGGAGGCCGTCGCCCTCGACGAGGTGCTGTTCGAGGTGTCGACCGACAAGGTCGACTCCGAGGTGCCCTCGCCCGTCGCTGGCGTCCTGACCGAGATCCGCGTGGCCGAAGGCGACACGGTCCCCGTCGGAACGGTGATCGCCGTCGTGTCCGCCGACGGTGCCGCACCGGTCGACGCCCCGGCCGCACCGGCCGAGCCTGCACCCTCACCTGCTGCGCCTGTGCCCGCACCGGCCCCCACGCCCGAGCCCGCTGCGGCGACCCCGGCACCCCCGACCGCGCCGCCGGCTCCGGCACCTGCTGCCGCCGCCGAGACCGGCCCGCCGCCGTCGGCGCCGCCGGCGGGTCGCCTCGTGTCGCCGGTCGTGCGTCAGCTGCTGCGGGAGCACGCCGTGGACCCGGCCGCCGTCGAGGCGACGGGACCGGGTGGGCGCATCACCCGTGCCGACGTCGAGCGGCACATCCGCGCCACCGGTGCCAGGGCGGTCGCCGCCCCGGCGGCCGGATCACCACCGGCACCTGCCCCGGCCGCGGCGCCGGCCGACGGTGGCGCACCGGTCCGCCCGCCGACGGTCGTGCCGTTCACCAACATCCGGCGGCGCACGGCCGAACACATGGCGCAATCCAAGCAGACGTCGCCGCACGCCTACTCGGTGATCGAGGTCGACTACGAGAACGTCGAGCGCGTGCGACGCACGGTGCGCGATACGTGGAAGGCCGAGGAAGGCTTCTCGCTCACCTACCTGCCGTTCATCGCCCGCGCCGTGATCGACGCGCTGGAGGAGTTCCCGCACCTCAATGCCACGGTCGGTGCCGACGAGCTCGTCGTGGAGCCGGCTGTGCACCTCGGCATCGCCGTCGACCTCGACTTCGAGGGGCTGCTCGCCCCCGTCGTGCGCGACGCCGAGTCGAAGCGGCTGCGCGCCATCGCCCGCGAGATCGTCGACCTCTCCGGCCGGGCCCGCACGAAGCGCCTGTCGATCGACGAGATCACCGGTGGGACGTTCACCATCACGAACAACGGCTCGTTCGGCACGGCCATCGTGCTGCCGATCATCAACCAGCCCCAGGTCGGGATCCTCTCGACCGACGCCATCACCCGCAAGCCGGTCGTGGTCATCGACGGCGACGGCGGTGAGGCGATCGCCATCCACTCGGTGGGCATGCTGGCCCTCGCCTGGGACCATCGGGCCTTCGACGGCTCGTACGCCGGCGCCTTCTTGTCGCACGTCAAGCAGATCCTCGAGACGCGCGACTGGGCGGCGGAGCTCTGAGCGAGGTGGACCCGCTGCGCGTCCGCTGGCTGGGCACCGTGCCCTACGCCGACGCGCACGCGCTCCAGACCGGCCTGCACGCCGGCGAGCAGGATCACCTGCTGCTGCTCGAGCATCCCCACACGTACACCTTGGGGGTGCGGGCCGATCCGCAGCACGTCCTCGTCGACCCTGCCAGCGTCGGGGCTGCGCTGATCGAGACCGACCGCGGCGGCGACGTGACCTACCACGGACCGGGCCAGCTCGTCGGCTATCCGGTGCTGCAGGTCCCCGGCAAGCGCGGTGGGGGCATGGCCGACACGGTGGCGTACGTGCGAGCCGTCGAGCAGGTGGTGATCGACGCCGTCGCGGCGCTCGGCCTCACCGACGTGGGCCGCCTCGCCGACTACCCGGGCGTGTGGGTGGCACCAGACAGCGAGGCGCCGCGCAAGATCGCCGCCATCGGCGTGCGCCTGACGCGAGGACGGTCCATGCACGGCTTCGCCCTCAACGTCGCCCCCGACCTGGCGTACTTCTCGTACATCGTTCCCTGCGGGATCCCCGACAAGGCGGTGACCTCCCTCGCTGCCGAGGGTCTCGACGTGGCGATGGCCGACGTCGTGGACGCCGTCGTCGATGCCGCGGCGGCACACCTGCCGCCGGGTGGCGCGCTGCCACGGATCGTCGAGCGCACCGCGGTGATCGACGGCGTCTCCCTCGACGGGGCCACGCCGGTGCACCTCACGACGAACGCCCGGCGACGTTCCGGCGACACGACGCCGCGCCGCGCCGCCCGCCTCGACGCCGCCGGCGTCCACGGCGGCCTCGGGGCCCGCGAGCGCAAGCCCGACTGGCTGCGGGCGCCGTTGCGGACGACGGCGGGCTTCGGCGCCACCCGACGCACCGTCGAGGCGCTGCGCCTCACGACGGTGTGCGAGGAGGCGGGCTGCCCGAACATCTCGGAGTGCTGGGACGACGGCACGGCGACGTTCATGATCAACGGTGAGCGCTGCACCCGGGCGTGTGGGTTCTGCCTGGTCGACACCCGCAAGCCGGGGCCGCTCGACCCGACCGAGCCGGCCAGGGTCGCCGAGGCGGTCGACCAGCTGGGTCTGGCGTTCGCCGTCATCACCGCCGTGGCGCGCGACGACCTGCCCGACGGGGGCGCCGACGCCTTTGCCCGCACGATCGACGCTGTGCGGGGTCGGTGCCCCGACACGCGGGTCGAGGTGCTCATCCCGGACTGCAAGGGCGACGCCGACGCCCTCGACGTCATCTTCGCGGCGCGGCCGGACGTGTTGAACCACAACCTCGAGACGGTGGCCCGCCTGCAGCGGGCGGTTCGACCATCCGCCGACTACACCCGCAGCCTCGCCGTGCTGGCCCGGGCCAGCGCCGCCGGCCTGGTCACCAAGTCCGGGTTGATGGTCGGGCTCGGCGAGACGTTCGATGAGGTGGTGAGCGCCATGGCCGACCTTCGAGCGGTCGGCGTCGACATCGTCACCGTCGGGCAGTACCTGCGACCGACGGCGGCGCACCTGCCGGTGGCCCGCTGGTGGACGCCAGACGAGCTGACCGAGCTGAAGCGCATCGGCGAGGCCGAGCTCGGCCTGCCGCACGTCGAAGCGAGCCCGTTGACCCGGTCGAGCTACCACGCCCGCCGAGCGGCAGCGGGCGCCGTACCGGTCTGATCGCCACGGAGGCCGGCCCCTGCCGGCGACGGACGGCGAGACGTCAGACGTCGATCTGGGTCGTCTCCGTGACCAGCGTGCCGTCGGGCAGGTACGACCACTCGAGGTAGGCGCCGTGGCCGGGCTGGGTGCCATCCCAGTCGTCGAACGTGCTCGAGGCGCCGCGGTAGTGGATGGTCTTGCCGTCGGCGAGCGCCGCGGCGCACGTGGCGAAGTCGTTGCAGTCGGTGTCGCCGGCGAAGCTCTCGGCGAAGGCATCGCGCATGGCGGTGGGATCGGAGGAGCCGGCCTGCAGGGCGGCCAGCGCCAGCAGGTTGGTGCAGTCCCAGTAGTGCGCCGAGAACACGGGATCCACGGCGGCGCCATCGACCTGCACCGCTGCGAACGCCTCGTTGAAGGGCGAGGCCACGCCGGTGGGTGCCGGGTTGGGCGCCACGCCGCTGAGGCCGGCGACCTTGGACGGGTCGGCATCGACGGCGGCGGCGAACCCGGCGCTGCGCAGACCGTCCGTGCCGTAGACGCCGATGGTCGTCGGGCCCTGGCCGGCAGCGACGAGCTCGCGCACTACCGCCTCGCCGTCGGTGGCGAACCCGACGACGACCACGGCGTCGGGGGAGATCTGGAGGGCCTGCGCCACCGACTCCTTGGCGCCGATGCCGCCCGGGTCGTGCGGCACGATGATGTTCACCGGCACCCCGGCGTCGCCGAGCGCCTCGTGGACGAGGTCGCCCATGACGTCGCCGTAGCCGTCGTCGCGGGCGAGGATGGCCACGTTGGTGCGACCGTCCGCCTTGACGAGCCCGGCCAGGGCCTCGGCCTGCAGCTCGTCCGGTGGCGCCGTGCGGAACAACATCCCGTCGGTCTGCGCCTCGTCGAGGTCGGCGGCGTAGGCGGAGCCCGAGCACACCGGGACCCCGCCGGCGCGGATCTCGTCGATGATGCCGCGCGTCGTCGTCGACGAGGCCGGTCCGATGACGGCGTGCGCCCCGCCCTCGACCAGCTCGTCGAGCGATGCTCGGGCGACGTCGGGGTCGGAGCCGTCGTCGGCCACCACCAGGCGCACCTCGCGACCGTCGACACCGCCGGCGTCGTTGATCTGGCGCACGGCCAGCTCGGTGGGCGCCACCAAGGCGTCCTCGAGCTCGGCGAGCTGACCCGATCGCGGCACCAGCAGGCCCAGCACCAGCTGATCGTCGGCGACGGTCCCGACCGTCGTCCCGACCGTCGTGCCCGGCGCCGGGGCCGGGCGGCTGGTCGGCGTGGTGCCGCCGGCACCCTCGTCCACGCGGGTCTCGGTGCTGCAGGCGGCGAGCAGGGTGGTGGCCAGGAGGGCCGCAGCGGCGGTCCGTCGGCGGTACATGGTGCTCCACAGTCGTCGGGGCATGACTCGGCAACCCTAGTGGCGCAGGTGGTTCCGGCACCCTCACCGGCCGTATCCTCGCCGCCCGTGACCAGTCTGGATGCAGCCACCTTCCTGCTGCAGTGGGCGACGGGTGGCCTGGCGTTCTTGTGGGTCACGACCCGCCGGCGCGAGGTCGGGCTCGGCTATGGCTGGTTGATGCGCAGCACCTACGGCCTGATGGCCATCGGCGCCTTGTATGTCGGGCTGGTCGTGATCGACACCGTCCCGGTGCGCGAGGCGGCGTCCGCCGGCGTGGTGCTGGCGACAGGCGTGGCGCTGGCGGTGTCGATCCTGCGGCGCGGGGCCGGCGTGGCGGGCCAGACGGCGTTGGCCGACGCCCGCTCCGAGCGGGTCGCCGCCATGACCGGCATCGATCGGGCGCCGGCGGCCAAGGACGACACCGCGAAGGAATTCCCGCCGGTGCTCGACGTCGTGGCGCCGATCATTGGCATGGTCGGCGTCGTGGCGGCGGCCGTGGCGGCGGGGGACCAGGTGCCGCTCACGATCGCCCGGTTCGTCGTCGGAGCGCTCTTCCTCGGCGCCGTCACCGACGCCATGTTGCTCGGGCACTGGTACCTCGTGCAGCCGGGGCTGCCGCGTGCGCCGCTGCTCGAGCTGGTGCGGTGGTCGACGAACCTGACGATCCCCGAGATCGCGTTGCTGCTGGTGCCGACGGGCATGGTGTCGGTGTTCGTCGGCGACATCGACGACAGCTACGGCGGGATGCTGGGGTGGTTCTGGGCTGCGTGCGCCGTGACAACGCTCGGCCTGCTCATCACCACACGCCTGGCGTTGCGCGAGCGGCAGTACTCGGCCGTGATGGCGGCGACCGGCCTGCTGTACCTGGCGATCCTGACGGCGTTCGGCACCGACCTCGTGGCGCGCGCCCTGCTGCGGACCTGATTGGCCGGTCGTCTAGGCCGTTCGGCCCCCGCCATAGGTCGAACGACCCACATTTTGTTCAAGTCCGATGGCGAACCGGCCGAACTTCGTACCACGGTCCAGCGGCGAGTCCGCTGGGTCGAGACAGGATGCAACCAGGCGGAATACAGTCAGGAGCGGTGCGGGACGCTCGAGCGGCGCGACGGCATGTTGACGGATTCGGGCGTGTGCTGCCGGAGGCACGCCAGCGAGGGGTCGGAAGCATGTCGTCGAAATCGAGGGGCGCACCGGGAACGGTGACGTGAGCATGGCGGATGATGAGGAGGCAGCGGTGGCAGGTGCCGCATCGGTCGGTGTCGGGTACTTCGACGACGGTCCTGTGACGGACCAGGTGGTGAGCCGCGCGGTGGCGGCGCAACAGGATCTCGCCGTGCGGACCCAGGCCCTCGCCAACCGGGCCCCGGACCTGCTGGCCCGGCTGGGTTCGCTCAAGGGCGACATCGACCTCACGACCTCGCCGCCGGCGGTGTCCGCCGCACCGGCGACGCCCGCGCCTGCGGCGTCCCCGCCCAAGCCGGCAGCCGCGGCACCGCTGGCGCCCAAGCCGGCCCCGGCCAAGCCCGTCCCCGCGAAGCCGGTCGCCGCCAAGCCCGTCCCGGCCAAGCCGGTCGCCGCCAAGCCGGTCGCCGCCAAGCCCGTCCCGGCCAAGCAGGTGGCAGCGCAGCCGAAGCCGGCCCCGGCCGCTCCGCCTGCCAGTACGACACCGGCGCCACGGTACGACCCGGTCGACGCGCTGGATCGGTTGCGGGCGTTGGCGACGATGCTCGACGAAGGCCTCATCGACCGCTCGGAGTTCGACGCCAAGAAGGCGAAGATCCTCGACCGCCTCTGAGCTGGCGTCGCTCAGCGTGCGACGAAGTACTTCGCCTGGGGGTGGTGGCAGATGATGGCCGACGTCGTCTGCTCCGGCTGGTACTGGAAGCCCGTCTCCTCGGACACCTCGATGCCGAGGCGCCCGGCGTCGAGCAGCTCGGCGACCTTCTGGTTGTCCTCGAGGTCGGGACAGGCGGGGTAGCCCCACGAGTAGCGGCCGCCGCGGTACTGCTGGCGGAACAGCCCGGCCAAGCTCGGGCCGTCCTCGTCGACGTAGCCCCATTCGGTGCGGATCCGGTGGTGCCAGTACTCGGCGAGCGCCTCGGCCATCTCGACGCCGAGGCCGTGCAGCAGCAGGTAGTCCTGGTACTTGTCGGCGGCGAAGAGCTCGGCCGTGCGCTCGGAGACCTTGGCTCCCATCGTGACGATGTGGAAGGCGGCCACGTCGATCTCGCCGCTGTCGACCGGGCGGAAGAAGTCGGCGATGCACAAGAACGGCGCCTTGCGCTGGCGCGGATAGCGGAACCGCATGCGCTCGGCGGAGCGGGTCTCGTCGGTCCAGATGATCAGGTCCTGGCCGTCGCTGTTGGCGGGGAAGTACCCGTAGACGACGGCGGGGACCAACAGGCCCTCGCTCTTGGCACCGGCGAGCTGCTCGCGCAGCTGCGGCCGGATGCGGTCCTTGAACTCCTCGTCGGTCTCGCCGCCCTCGGGGCGGAACTGCCACTGGTTGCGGAACAGCGCGGTCTCGTTGACGTAGGCGGCGATGTCGTCGAGGGCCAGGCCCTTCACGACCTGCGAGCCCCAGAACGGTGCCGGGTACAGCGGGTTGTCGGTGGCGACCTCGGGCGAGCGCGGCGGAAGGTCGACGTCCTCGGCGTCGGCGGACGCCTCACGGCGCGGGATGCGTCCCTCGGTCGGGACGCGGCCCCAGTCGGGATCGTCCTCGCCGGTGCGGCGGAGCTCGCCGAGGCGGTCCATGACGTGCAGACCCTCGAAGGCGTCCTTGCCGTAGAACACCCGGCCGTCGTACACCTCGCGCATGTCGCGCTCGACGTAGGTGCGGGTCAGGGCGGCGCCGCCCAACAGCACGGGGATGTCTGACCGGCCCCGGTCGTTCAGCTCGCCGAGGTTGTCCTTCATGATCAGCGTGCTCTTGACCAACAGGCCGCTCATGCCGATGGCGTCCGCCCGCACCTCCTCGGCCTTCTCGATCATCTCGGCGATGCCGATCTTGATGCCGAGGTTGTGCACCTCGTAGCCGTTGTTGGTGAGGATGATGTCGACGAGGTTCTTCCCGATGTCGTGGACGTCGCCCTTCACCGTGGCGAGGACGATGCGGCCCTTGCCACCGCTGTCGTCCTTGTCCATGTGCGGCTCGAGGTACGCCACCGCTGTCTTCATCGTCTCGGCGGACTGGAGCACGAAGGGGAGCTGCATCTCGCCCGAACCGAAGCGGTCGCCGACGACCTTCATGCCGCTGAGCAGCACCTCGTTGATGATCTCGAGCGGGGCGATGCCCTCGGCCATGGCCTGGTCGAGATCGGCCTCGAGGCCGTCGCGGTCGCCGTCGATGATCCGGGCCGAGAGGCGGTCGGTCACGGGCCAGCCGGAGCGGTCCTCCTTCTCGGCGACGGCGACGGTGACGTCGGCGAACACCTCGAGCAGCGTGGCGAGCGGGTCGTAGGCGGGCTCGCCGTCCTGCGCTGGGCGGCGGCGGTCGTAGATGAGGTCCTCGCACACCTGGCGCTGCTCGTCGGGGATCTTGGCCAGCGGCATGATGCGCGCCGCGTGAACGATCGCCGAGTCGAGGCCGGCGGCGACGCACTCGTGGAGGAACACGGAGTTCAAGACGTGGCGCGCCGCGGGGTTGAGGCCGAAGCTCACGTTCGACACGCCGAGGGTGGTGTACACGCCGGGGAGCTCGGCCTTGATGCGGCGGATGGCGTCGATGGTCGCCATGGCGTCGCCACGCAGGTCGTCGTCGCCGGTGGAGAGCGGGAAGGTCAGGGCATCGAAGATGAGGTCGCCGGGCTCGAGGCCGTAGCGCTGCGTGGCGATGTCGTGCAGGCGGTGGGCGACACGCAGCTTCCACTCGACGTCGCGCGCCTGGCCTTCCTCGTCGATGAGCAAGCAGATCACGGCGGCGCCGTACTCGCGCGCCAGGGTGAACACCTTGTCCATCCGTGAGCCCGATGCCTCGCCGTCTTCGAGGTTGGCCGAGTTGAGGATGGCGCGGCCGCCGAGCCATTGCAGCCCGGCCTCGAGCACGTCGGGCTCGGTGGAGTCGAGCACCAACGGGGCGGTCGACGTCGTCGTGAATCGTCGGGCCACCTCGTCCATGTCGGCGGCGCCAGGTCGACCGACGTAGTCGACACAGACATCGAGGACGTGGGCGCCCTCGCGGATCTGGTCCTTGGCCATCTGCACGCAGGTGTCCCAGTCGGCCTCGAGCATGGACTCGCGGAACTTCTTGGAGCCGTTGGCGTTGGTGCGCTCGCCGATGATGAGGAACGAGGCGTCCTGATGGAAGGGCACGAACGAGTAGATCGAGGTGGCGCCGGCCTCGTGGACCGGCTGGCGCGGGGCGGGGGTGAGCCCGGCGCAGCGCTCGACGACGTGGCGCAGGTGCTCGGGCGTCGTGCCGCAGCAGCCGCCGATGACGTTGATGCCGAGCTCGGTGACGTGGCGCTCGTGGAAGCCGGCCAGCTGCTCGGGCGTCAGGTCGTAGTGCATGGCGCCGTCGACGACCGACGGCAGGCCGGCGTTGGGCAGCACCGACACCGGCATGCGGGCGTGCTGGGACAGGTAGCGGAGGTGCTCTTGCATCTCGGCGGGTCCGGTGGCGCAGTTGAGGCCGAACACGTCCGGGCGCAGCGGATCGATCGCCGCCAGCGCCGCGCCGATCTCGGTGCCGGGCAGCATCGTGCCGACCGTCTCGATGGTGACCTGCACCTGGAGCGGCACCTCGGTGCCGAGCGCCGCCATCGCTCGCCGGCAACCGGCGATCGTGGCCTTGATGCCGAGCAGGTCGAACTGCGTCTCGATGAGCAGCACGTCGACGCCGCCCTCGATGAGGCCACGCGCCTGCACTTCGTAGATGTCGCGCAGCTCGGCGTAGGTGATGCCGCCCATCGAGGCGAACTTGGTGCCCGGTCCGATCGAGCCGGCGACCCAGCGGGGTCGGTCCGGTGTGGCGTGGTCATCGGCGACCTGCCGGGCGATGCGGGCGGCGGCCAGGTTCAGCTCGTGGGTGCGCTCTGCGATGCCGTACTCGGCGAGCGGGATGGCGTTGGCGCCGAACGTGTTCGTCTCGACGATGTCACAACCGACGGCGAAGTACTCCGCATGGATGTCGGCGATGACATCGGGGCGGGTGACGACGAGCAGCTCGTTGCACCCCTCCAGGTCGGGGCCGCCGAAGTCGTCGGCGGTCAGGTCACGGGCTTGCAGGCAGGTGCCCATGGCCCCGTCGTAGATGACCACCCGGTCGCGGACGGCATCGAGGAACGTCTCGGTCATAGACCGGCAAGGCTACCGGTGCAGCCCTCTGGGCTCGAAGCTCGTTCCGGGTCGTGCGGTGGTTGTCAGGCCCGCAGCTCGATGAAACCCGCGGCGCTGAAGTCGCCGTCGAACGCGAACGCCTCCGCCATCCGCAGGCTGCGCATGACGGCGAAGCTCGTGGCGTCGACGAACGAGTACTCCCGCTCGTCGTGGGTGCGCAGCCAGTCGACCGCCTCGGTCTCGAGTTCGGCGCTGACGTGGACGACGCGGAGGCGGTGGGAGGCGCCGACGGCGTCGAGCATGCGGACCGCGGCAGAGTGACCGAACCGCCGCCGCAGGAAGGTCCACGTCTCTCCCAGCACGTGATTGGTGGTCACGATCGCCGCGTGGTCGTGCGCTCGGGCGAGGGACAGTGCTTCGTGGTGGCGGGGGTCCTGGCGAACGCGGAACGCGATCCAGAACGACGTGTCGGCGAAGATCACCGGGGGTAGACGACGTCGTCGTGGTGCGCCGGATCGTACGCCGGGTCGTCGAGGTCGCCGGCCAGGTCCCAGATCGGGTCGTCCTCGATGTGCCCGAACCCCGGTCGCACCGCGGCACGCACGAAGCGCCGGATCAGCGCGGCCTTGGACGTGCCCTCATCGGCGGCGAGTTGGGCGAGGGCCTCATCGAGGTCCTCGTCGATCATGATCTGCAGCCGCTTCACCTTCTGCATCGTACGTCACTCCCCAGCATCCGATGGAACGAGGTCGGAAACTACAAGAAAGTGATCAAGATGAGGTAGGAGTTTCGTCGACCTCGATCGCCGTGCCGCCGTCGGCCGTGGCGGCGCGGGGTGCATCAGGCCGCAGCTCGAAGTACATGGCCTTGGCGGCGCCGGCGATGGGCGCGGCCAGGATGGCGCCGATGATGCCGCCGACGGCGAAGCCGGTGATGGCGGCGACCATCGTGGTGAACGGGCTGATGTCGACGGAGCGCCCGATGATGACCGGGAGCAGCACGTTGTTGGCGAACAGCAGGTACACGACGTAGATCACGCCGGCGATCACCCCGACGGTCGGGCTGACGGTGAAGGCCACGGCCACGAAGCTGATGCCGCCGATGGCGCCGCCGATCTGGGGCACGAGGTTCCACATGCCGGCCCACAGCGCCAGCAGGGGCGTGAGCGGGACGTTGAGGATCAGCCCGGTGACGAGCACCTGGAGGCCCTGCAGGATCGCCAGCACCAGCGAGCCGGCGAAGTAGCGGCCCACGACGTCCTTGGTGATCCGGCCGAGTCGGGTGACCCGGGCCGTGATGGCGTCGGGGAGCGCCCGCTGCACCCGGCCGACGAGCAGCGGCCCCTCGATGAGGAAGGCGAGCAGCACCAGCACCATCGCCAGCACGACGATCACCGCGCTGGTCACTGCGCCCGCGGCGTCGGTGACGACCTCGGTGTTGCCGCCGAGCTCCTTGGGGAGGTTCGACAGCCACTCCTGGATCTTGGCCGGCACGTCGTTGTCCGCCAGGATCGGCCCGACCAGCGGGATGCTCGTGAGCTGGTCGAGCACCTGCGGCAAGTCGTCCTGGAACGACTGCGCCTGCTCGACGGTCGCCGGGCCGAAGAGCACGATCAGCGCCACGATGCCGGCAACGATCAGCCCGCACAGGACGGCCACGGCGAGGCCGCGCCGACCGCGCAACGGCCGTTCGAGTCGTTCCACCACGGGATCGAGCGCAAGGCTGAAGAGCACCCCGAGCACCACCAGCTGGGTGGTCACGGGCGCCGCAGAGATCACCCGCAGGCCGAGGCCGAGCACGCAGATGGTGCCGATCGCCACCAGCACCGTCTGGAGGGAGAGGTCGACGACGGCCGGAGCATCACCGTGCGTCGAAGACATCGTCGGTACTGTACCGAGGCATGCCGGAGCCTCCGGGGATGGCCGCAGCGCCACACCGCACCGTCCGGCTTACCACGTGGTCGGTGGTCCGGGGCCTGCTCGCCGTGGCGGCCGCAGCCCTGCTCATCGGCGTGGCCCGCGCCGCCGAGACGCCGCTGTGGTGGATCGCCGTGTCGGCGGTGCTGGCGGCCATGCTGACGCCGGCGGTGCTGCGCCTGCAGCGGTTCATCCCGCGCGCCGCCGCCATCGGGGTCGTGCTGGTGCTCGCCACCGCGTTCGGCGCGCTCGTCGTGTGGCGCGGCCTCAGCGAGGTGGCGGCGCAGGTGACGGCGCTGCGGGCCGAGGCGGTGCAGATCGCTGAGGAGTACGAGGGGTCCTCGCAGTACGGCGAGGTCGCGTCGGAGTTCGCGCTCAGCGACAAGGTGCGCACCTTCTTCGACAATCTCCCGCTGTACCTCGGCGGCGGGGACACGATCGACGCCGTCGAGGCCGTGACCTCCAACGCCGGCGGCCTGCTGGCGGTGTTCTTCCTCGTCGCGCTGCTCCTGGTGTCCGGTGAACGGATGGTGCGATCCGGGTTGGCGCAGGTGCTGCGTGGGCCGGCGCGCGACCAGGCGTGGGATGCCCTGCGCGGCGCGTACAGCCGGACGTCGCGCTACACCGGCCTGCTCCTGGTGCGCGCCATCGTCGTCGGCGTCATCGTCAACATCGTGGCCCAGCTGGCGGGCTGGCCGGCCGGCACGGTCATCGCCTTGTGGTTCGCGCTGTGGAGCTTCGTCCCCGGCGTCGGTCTCGTGGTGGCGGCGGGCCCCGTCCTCGTCGGGGTGGCGCTGTTCACGCCGGTGTGGGCGGCGGTGGCCCTGGTCGGGGTGGTCGTCGGGCAGTACGCGCTGGCGCGCTCGGTCGACCACTGGATCGACGCGCACGTGCTGCGTCTCGGGGCCGCCCTGACGTTGCTCGCCGCCGCCTTCGGCACCGAGCTGTATGGGCTCGGCGGCGCGCTGATCATGTGGTACCTGGCCGCCTTCGTGGTGGCGGCGGGGCACGAGGTGGCCGCCGACGAGCGACCGGTGCCCGAGGTGCTCAAGGACATGGTGCGCCGCCCGGCCACCGACGAGGTGAGCGCCCGTTAGCCTCGGCGCCCGTGAAGATCTACACGCGCAAGGGTGACGACGGCACGACCGGGCTCCTCTACGGCGGTCGGGTCCGCAAGGATTCGGCGCTGCCGACCGCCTACGGGTCGGTCGACGAAGCCCAGGCGGCGTTGGGGGTCGCCCGCGCCGCGGCGGCGGGCCACGGCGAGCTGGGCGACATCCTGCTCGACCTCGAGCGCGACCTGTGGGTGCTGATGGCGGAGCTCGCCACGGACCCGGCGAACCGCGACAAGCTCACGCCGGGCCAGAGCCTGGTCACCCAGGACATGGTCGACAAGCTCGAGGGTCTCATCGACGACATCTCCGACCGGTTCGACCCGCCGACGGAGTTCGTGGTGCCAGGCGAGACGGTGCTGGCGGCGCACCTCGACGTCGCCCGAACCGTCGTGCGCCGTGCCGAACGCGACGCCCTCGCCACCGGCCTGACCGACTCGCTCGCCATCGCCTACCTCAACCGGCTGAGCGACCTGGTGTGGACGCTGGCGCGCTGGAAGGAGGGTGGCAGCTCGCGCGCAGTGCGCCAGTAGGGTTGCGCCGTGAGCGACCAGCGCTTCTACGTCACGACGCCCATCTACTACGTCAACGACATCCCCCACATCGGCCACGCCTACACCACGGTCACGGCCGACGCGCTGGCGCGGTGGCACCGGCTGCTCGGCGAGGACGTCTTCCTCCTCACCGGCACCGACGAGCACGGGCTGAAGGTGCAGCGTGCCGCCGAGGAGCGCGGTGTCACCCCGCAGGAGCATGCCGACGCCACGAGCGCCCGCTTCCGTGAGACGTGGGATCTGCTCGACATCTCCTACGACGACTACATCCGCACCACCGAACCCCGCCACGCTGCGGCGGTGCAGACGCTGCTCACCCGCTGCTACGAGAACGGCCACATCTACAAGGACACCTACGCCGGTCTCTACTGCGTTGCCTGCGAGGCGTACTACACGACCGATGACCTGATCGACGGGACCGACTGCCCCATCCACCTGCGTCCGGTCGAGGAGCTCGAGGAGGAGAACTGGTTCTTCCGGCTCTCGGCCTTCGAGCAGCCGCTGCTCGACCTCTACACGGCTCGGCCCGAGGCGATCCGCCCCGACGGCAAGCGCAACGAGGCGTTGGGGCTGATCCGCCAGGGACTCAAGGACGTGTCGATCAGCCGCACGTCGATCAGCTGGGGCATCCCGGTGCCGTGGGACCCCGACCACGTCTTCTACGTCTGGTACGACGCGCTGATCAACTACGCCACCGCCGTCGGTTACGGCGCAGACCCGGAGCGCTTCGCCCAGTGGTGGCCCCACGTCCACCACATCATCGGCAAGGACATCTTGCGCTTCCACTGCGTGTACTGGCCGGCGATGCTGCTGGCAGCGGGCGAGGCGGCGCCGCACGAGATCGACGTCCACGGCTTCCTGCTGGTCGGTGGCGAGAAGATGTCCAAGACCCGCCTCAACCAGATCTTCCCGGCCGATCTGGTCGAGGACTTCGGCGTCGACGGCTTCCGGTTCCACTTCCTGCGCGACGCCACCTTCGGCCCCGACGGCGACTTCTCGTACGAGGCGATGGTCGCCCGCTACAACACCGACCTGGCCAACAACCTGGGCAACCTGCTGGCACGCGTGGCCACGGTCGTCGCCAAGAAGTGCGACGGCGTCGGGCCGGCGCCGACGCCCGACAGCCCGCTTGCGGCGGTCGCCGCCGAGGTGGTGGCGGAGACGTCAGCGGCGTGGGCGGCGGTGGCGCCGTCGGTGGCGCTGGAGGCGACGTGGCGATTGCTGCGTGAGGCCAACGCCCACCTCGAAGCGCACGAGCCTTGGAAGATGGACCCGGGCCCGGCGGTCGAGGCGGTCCTCGGCGACGCGCTCGAGGTGCTGCGGTTGGTCGCCCTGCTGGCGTCGCCAGCCATCCCGAACACGACGGCCGAGGTGTGGCGCCGCATCGGACTGGCGGGCGGACCGACCGACCGCCCGCTCGCCGAGGTCGCGCCGTGGGGCGGGTACCCGGGCGGGCTCCCGGTCGAGAAGGGCGCGCCGCTGTTCCCGCGCATCTCGCTGCCCGAGGCCTGAGCTCATGCGCTGGATCGACCACCACTGCCACCTGCCGGCCGACGCTGACGCGGCGGCGCTCGTCGAGGAGGCGGCGGCGGCGGGCGTGGCCCGGCTGGTCGACGTCGGCACCGACGTGGCGTCGTCGCGGGCGGCACTCGACCGGGCGCACGCCTTCGACGCCGTGTGGGCGACGGCCGGCGTGCATCCCCATGATGCGAAGGACGTCGTGACCGCCGGCGGTGCCGTCGACCTGTCCGCCATCGACGCGCTGCTCGCCGACGAGCGGGTCGTGGCCGTGGGCGAGTGCGGGCTCGACTACTTCTACGAGCACTCGCCCCGCGACGTGCAGCAGGCGGTGTTCCGGGCGCAGCTCGCCGTCGCCGCCGCACGCGACCTGCCGGTGGTGATCCACACGCGCGACGCCTGGGACGACACGTTCGCCATCCTCGACGACGTGCGGCCGGGCCGTGCCGTGCTGCACTGCTTCACCGGCGGGCCCGACGAAGCCGCCCGCGCGCTCGAGCTCGGCCTCTGGCTGTCGTTCTCGGGCATCGCCACGTTCGGTTCCGCCGGCGAGGTGCGCGAGGCCGCTCGTCGTTGCCCGCTCGATCGGGTGCTGGTCGAGACCGATAGCCCGTACCTGGCGCCCGAGGGGCACCGGGGTCGCAAGAACCGACCCGCGCTCGTCACCGCTGTCGGGGCCTCGGTGGCCGACACCATGGGTGTGCCGGTCGAGGACCTGGCCGCCGCCACCTGGGCCAACGCCACGGCCTTCTACCGCCTGCCCGACGAGGGGTGATGGTCACCGCCGACGGCGCCGGCCGGGTCCGGGAGCTGCTGGCCGCCCACGACCTGGAGCCCAGCCGCGCCTTGGGGCAGAACTTCGTCGCCGACCCCAACACGGTGCGGCGCATCGCCCGGCTCGCCGGCGTCGGTGCCGGCGACCACATCGTGGAGATCGGTGCCGGGCTCGGCAGCCTGACCGCCGCACTCGTCGAGACGGGCGCGTCGATCGTCGCCGTCGAGAAGGACCGGCACCTGGTGCCGGTGCTGACCGAGGTGCTCGAGGGCTCGGGCGTGACCGTCGTCGAGGGTGACGCCATGACGCTCGACTGGGACACCCTGCTGGCAGGGGCCGACCGGTGGGCGCTCGTCGCCAACCTGCCGTACAACGTCGCCACGCCGCTGCTGCTCGACGTGCTCGACGCCGTGCCGCGGGTGACGACGATGCTGGTCATGGTCCAGACGGAGGTGGCGGAGCGCCTGGCGGCCTCGGCCGGCTCGCGGGTCTACGGGGTCCCGTCGGTGAAGGTGGCGTACTGGGCGACGGCCGAGCTGGTCGGCGCCGTGCCCCGCACCGTGTTCGTGCCCCAACCTCGCGTCGACTCGGCGCTGGTGCGCATCGTGCGGCGTCCGGCGCCCGCCGTCACGGCCGACCCCGAGGTGCTCTTCGGGTTGGTGCGCGCCGCCTTCTCGCAGCGCCGCAAGATGCTGCGGCGGTCGCTGGCCGGCCGCGTCACGCCGGAGCAGTTCGCCGCAGCCGAGGTGGCCCCCGAGGCGCGTCCCGAGCAGCTCGACGTCGTGGCGTGGGGGCGGCTCGCCGATGCGGTCGGTCCTGGTGGAGCAGCGTCGTGAGCGCCGGCGGACCCGGCACGCTGCCGGCGACGGTCCTGGCGCCCGCCAAGCTGACGTTGTCCCTGCGGGTGACGGGCGTGCGCGCCGACGGCTACCACCTGATCGACGCCGAGATGGTCGAGCTCGACCTGTGCGACACGGTGGAGCTGCGCGACGGGTCCGGGCTGGCCGTCGTCGATGAGGCCGGGCGAGGCCTCGAGGTGCCCGCCGACGCCGACAACTTGGTCGCCCGGGCGCTACGCCTGGTCGGCCGGCAGGCGATGGTGCGGCTGACGAAGCGCATCCCGTCGGGCGCCGGTCTCGGTGGGGGGTCAGCCGACGCCGCTGCCGTCCTGCGTTGGGCAGGACACGAGGACCTCGACGCCGCAGCGCGCCTCGGCGCCGACGTGCCGTTCTGCGTCGTGGGCGGGCGGGCTCGCGTGCGCGGCATCGGCGAGGTGGTCGAACCGCTCCCGCCACAGTCGCGGACGCTCACGTTGCTCACGCCGCCGTTCGGCTGCTCGACCCCGGCGGTCTATCGCGCCTGGGACGAGCTCGGTGGCCCGACCGGCGATCACGGCAACGACCTCGAGCCGGCGGCGTTGGCCGTCGAGCCCCGCCTGGCGGCGTGGCGAGATCGGCTGTACGAGATCGCCGGCGTGCGGCCGCGGTTGGCCGGGAGCGGGTCGACTTGGTTCGTCGAAGGGGCGTTCGCAGGACCCGATCGGGTCGTGGTGGCTACTTGCCCTGCGCGCGACGCTGGAAACGGGTGCGCTTGAGCATCTTCTTGTGCTTCTTCTTGCGCATGCGCTTGCGGCGCTTCTTGATCAGAGATCCCATGGCGTCGGGCAACCTAGCAACCGGCACCGTACCGATGCGAAACGACGCATCGCCGGCGGCTCAGGTGATGGCGTCGAGGACCGCGTCTGCGTGACGCCAGAAGCCCAGATGGCCCTCGCCGGCCCACATCGTGAGGGTCGAACCGGGGATGGCGTCGGCGATGAGCTGCGCGTGGCGGGCGGGGATGGTCTTGTCGTCGTCGCCGTGGAAGACGTGCACCGGCACGTCGATGCCGGCGAGCCCGAAGCCCCACGGGAACGTGTACAGCCGGAAGTCCAGCACGATGCCGCGCGGTCCCTGGCGGCACGCTTCGACCAGGAAGGCGGTGAGCTTGCGCGGATCGTCGTCGCCGAGCTGGTCGCGGTCGCCGGTGCCGAGCGAGTGGCGGATGGCGCGCAGCGCCAGGTCCGGCCGGGTGCGCACCGCGGTGCACAGGCCGCGGTAGAACGGCTTCATCAGCCACGGCGCCACGTGCGTCAGCCGCAGCGCCTCCCGCTCGGTGCGTCCGAACCCCTCGAGGGAACCCTCGGCATCGAGCGGGCCCATGCCCGAGATGACGGCGACCGAGGTGACGCGGTCGCCCAGCCGGTCGGCGCAGGCCAGCGCGTACGCCGAGCCGAGCGACCAGCCGGCGACAGCGAACCTGGCGTGCCCCAGCGCGTCGGCGATGGCGGCGACGTCGTCGGGGTAGTCGAGGATGCCCCGGTTGGGCAGGTCGTCGGAGAGGCCGATGCCCGGTCGATCGGGCGCCACGATGCACACGCCGCGCTCGGCGGCGCGATCGTGCAGGAACGAGAACGTGATGCGCGACGCGGGGGTGCCGTGGAACATGAACACGGGCGCGCCATCAGGATCGCCGTAGAGCGCGACGCCTGCCCGTCGTCCGTCATGCAATTCGAGCAGCCGGTCGATGCGTGATCGACTGCTCGCCCGACCAATTGTCGCCTCGGCCACTCGGGTGCTCCCTTCCCGGCCGCCATGCCAAGGTCACCGATGTTCGCTGCGCTCGGGGGAGAGGACTCGAACCCCTAAGACGAGGACCAAAACCTCGCATGTTGCCAATTACATCACCCCCGAAAGCCCGGTGAGCCTAGCAGCCCCGCTGCGGCGAGCCTGGTAGAACAACACCCATGCCTGATCGACCCCTGTCGGCGATGGTCCTGGCGGCTGGCGAGGGCACGCGGATGCGCTCGACGCGCCCCAAGCCCCTGCACCTGCTCTGCGGCAAGGCCATGCTCCTGTACGTCCTCGACGCCTTGAGCGACTGCGACGTCAAACGCGCCGTCGTCGTCGTCGGTCACGGCGCTGAGCGCGTGACGAAGAAGCTCGAGGAGGACGGCCCGGGCCTGCTGCTCGACTTCGTGGAGCAACACGTGCAGCGGGGCACGGGAGATGCCGTGTCGGTCGGCCTCACGGCGTACCCCGACGACGAGCTCGACGACGACGCCGACGTCATCGTGCTGCCGGGCGACACCCCCCTGCTGCGACCCGAGACCATCGCCCGGCTCGTGTCCGCCCACCGCGAGGCCGACGCCGCCTGCACGTTGCTGACCGCGCGTGTGCCGGATCCGACCGGGTACGGGCGCATCGTGCGCAGTCGCGACGGGCGGGTGCATCGGGTCGTCGAACACGGCGACGCCACGGACGACGAGCGGGCGATCGATGAGATCTGCACGTCGATCTACTGCTTCCGCCGGGGGGTCCTGGCTCCGGCGCTG
>CAZYKR010000017.1:0-28674 GCA_964648005.1 uncultured Iamiaceae bacterium | reverse complement strand
CCGGACCGGGCCGATCGGTGGTCACGACGAGGACCGGCACGTTGGGTGGCGCTGTGGGCCAGGGCGTCCAGCCATCGGTGAACACGACCACAAGCTGCAGCCCGCGCATGGCGGGGACCCGGGTGAAGGCCGGGCGCAGGTCGGTACCACCACCGCCGACAAGTTCGATGCGGGTCAGCTCCTGGCGGTGTCGGACCCGGATCGTGCGGTGGACCTCGGCATCGCACACCACGACGGTGGCGACGGCCTCGGCGAAGTCCACAAAGGCGGCAACCTCGGCCATGGCAGCTTCCAGCTCGGAGGTCTGGACAGATGCGGAGGTGTCCACGATGACCGCGACGTGGCATTCGACGCGTTGCTGACCAGGTCGGAGCACGATGGGGTCCTCGTGGCGGCGGTTCGGCCGGCGCCACGACGGCATCGCGGTGGTCGACCCGGGACCCAGGTGGGCTGCCAACCGTTGTCGGAGCCGGCACCGCCACAACGAGGAGCGGTCCGGACCTGGCTTCGGCGCTGCCCACCGGCGCCAGCCGCCGGGGACCTGGCCGGGATGGCGACGGATGGTGTCGAGTACTGCCAGCCGGGCGCCGGCACGCTCCTTGCCCGCCGGTGCGGGAGCGCTCTGCGGGCCTGCCTCCCACGGACGGAGCCGGCCGTGGGCGCCGGAGCCGCAGTCGATGGAGTTCGGCGCCGCATAGTCCATCAGCTGGCGGTAGTACTGCTCCTCGGTGCCTCCATCGATCAGCCCGAAGGTGGCGGGCAGTACGGGGGACGGCAAGTCGAGCCCGTCACGAAGCAGGTCGTCATTGATGGCGGCGTCGGTCGCAAGGTTCCACCGGACAGAGTCGGAAGTCGAGCAGACACCGATCTGGTCCGCCCGCGCCGCGTGGTCACGCACCAGATGCGCCGTCTCATGGAGCAACACTGCCCCAGCGACGGAGGGACCCCACGCGCCCAACGCTGTCGGGTCGATGTAGAGCCGCCAGTGTCGGTCGACTGCGAAGGTTCCGAGGCCCGGCGCCGCCACCGGCACGACGGTGAACAGCACCGACGCCAGGAACGGCTGGGTAACCACTGCCGCCAGCCGCGCCGTCGTCAGGTCGGCGCGCTCGGCGTCGCTGAGGGCCCGCACGTTCACGACATCCGCCCCATCGCCTGTAGTGCCGGTGCGAACTGATCGAGTTGGGCAGGCAGCTCCCACCCCGACTGCCGCAAGCGGATGAGGTTCGCGGCAGCGACGGCGGCGACGTCGAGTCCTTCGTCCTTTGCGATGCGCGCCACGACCGTCCACGCCGCCTCCCACCGGCCGTGTGAGCAGTCGCGCGCCACCGCAGCGAGGACGGCACCGAGCGTCGCGTAGACGAGATCACCGCGCCGAGGAACGGGCGCCGAGGTCGGCGCGGCGAGCAACTCCTCTGGGTCCGGCAGATCGCTTGACGCCAGCCACGCGGCCAGCTCAGTTGCCGGGCCCTCGCCGACACAGCCCGCCACCAGCAGCGCCCAGACCTCGTCGGCATAGCCGCCGATGTCACACGCCGCTGCTAGGCGCGCCGCCATGTCCCAGGAGCGAGGGCTCGGCCACGCGAACCCTTGCTGGTCGAGGCCGTCGGGCACCCGGTGGGCCAGCTCAGGCCGGTGCAGCAAGAAGCCGCCGATCCGGACCGCCCAACCGCCTACTGCGTCGCGCCAACCATTCGGCAGCGGTCGGATCGACGGGGCGGGCCAGCCGCCGATGAACCCCTCTGCGATCTCCCGGCCTGAAGGCTCCCACCACAGGTGGACGAACCGGTTAGCAAGGGGAGCGGTGAGCGTCGATCCTCCGGCCGCTGTCTCCGGAGGGTTTGCCGCCGCAACAACTCGCACTGCGTCGCGCAAACGGAGGTTTCCCACTCGACGTTCAAGAACGACCTGCAGCATGGCTGCTTGGACCGAAGGGTGCGCCGTCGTGAGCTCATCGAGAAACAGGAGCGCCCCCACGCTCGCTTGAGCTGAACCACTCGCGTGGCCCTCGGCCCCATACGAGGACCCGTCGACCGCCGCCTGGAGGCGTCGCGCCCACGAAGGGGCTGCCAGGTGCACCCCGTCATCGGAGCGAACCGGCAGCCCGGCGAAGTCCGACGCGTCGTGCACCGCGCCGATCACCACCTCCAGCGGCCAATCCAGCGAGCTGGCTACGGCCGTCGCCGCTGATGTCTTGCCGCCTCCGGGCGGACCCCACAACAAGACCGGCACGCCTGCCAGCACCGCGACGGCGAAGGCCTGCAGGCGCGGCGACGTGGCGCCGCGCGCGATCTCACGGCATTCCTCAATCATGTTCATCGACCTGAACACCCCGCGGCTTCGGCCAGAGAGACGGACGCCGCCGGGCTCCGCAGCCGGTCGGCCCGCTACGCAGAGCTCTGCCGTTCGACGAGTCCGTCTCTGCGCGAACCGCCGGCGGGTGCTCTGCTCGTGCCCGAACCCCATCTCGCCGCAGTTGCCTCAGTCCTCAACGATCTGCCGCCGAGGGCAGCCGCCGACCCGCTCGTGGCGGTAACGGCGGATCTGTTGCGACGCGAGCAGCTCGCCGACGCCTTGTGTGGCACCACTCGCCCGAGTCAGGAGCGCGTCCGAGTCGTCGTCGAAGCGCTCGCCTCCGAGATCGCCCGCAACAGTGACGACGAGCCCGATGGCGCCGTCGCCGCCGTTGCGGCTGCATCGCACGCTGTTGCCGCCGGCGCCGCCCCCGGGGAGGCCGTCGCCGGCGCTGTAGCCGCGTTCGGCGTCACCTGGGCCCAGATCGCCGCGGTGCTGCGCAGGGCCGGGACGGCCCGCTGGGAGATCGACCTGCTCCTGGTGCGGTGCGGGCTGACCGAACGCCAACGCCGCTGGGCGATCGATCTGCACTGATCACGACTCGCCGACTGCGCCGTGAAGGCGTGTGGCGGTGAGGGTGACCCGTCCTTCGGGGTCGATCGGCGAAGCGGGGTCGTGGCTCGGTCCCGGCTCGCGCGACGATGCGGCCCTTCAGTCGAACGCAGCTACGTCGAGCGTGAGCAGCCAGCTCACCATCTGGTGCAGGTAGTCCCGGACGGAATCCGGTGCGAGGACGGGGTTCCGTTGCGCGAGAGAAGCGAGCCCGTCGACCTCGTCGCGTACCAAGCGTTCAACGTCGTCCGTCGCAGGTACGCCGAGGAGGGGCAGGACCCAGGAGAGCTGGCCGTTGGCCCAGCGGGCGAGGTCGGTTCGGGGGTCCCAGGGATCCGGGCCGAGTTGGTGGTCGACCCACGCGACGCGGGCGAGCCAGTTGGCAAGGCGGCCGGTGAGGGCTTCGGGGTAGGCGTGGCAGCCGTCGGGCGTGAGCGGCAGGAAGCCGGTCGCGCAGGGCCGGGTCCACGGTGCGGCGGGTAGGGGGATGGGTCGGCCGTCGATGGTGGTGGCGATGCTGGCGATCCCGTAACGGTCGTCGGTGGCGTCGTGCACCAACATCGCGTCTTCGACGAGGGGGCCAGCCGCGACGCGAAACCTCCACGCTGTGGCGGTGCCGGCGAGTGGCGTGGGCGTGGCATCAGGCAGCAGTCGGGCGATGCGGGCGACGGCGCGCTGAACGCACGCAGCCCGCGCGCCAGCGTCGTCCTCTGCGCTGTCCGGGCCGTCAGGCGTGGACATGCGCCGACGGTCGGCGACGATCAGGCGGTAGCCCTGCTCGACGCTCCGGAAGATTTCGGCCGTTGCAGGGTCGGGGTTGACGTCGGGGTGCAGCTGCTTGGCGAGCGCCCGGAAGCGGGACTGCAGCGCCATGTCGGAGCAGTCAGGAGCGAGCCCGAGGGCGCCGTAGGCCTCATCGAGGGAGACGTCGCGCGACGTGGTCGTCATGGCGCGTGGTCCTCGTCGGGAGGGCGGGCATTGGCGATGGCGGCTGCGATCTCTTCAAGGGAGATCGGGTCCAATGCTGGCGGTGGGGGCCCTACGTCCACGCACTTGTGGTCGGAGACCTCGCCGCAGATGGGGCAGTCCGGATCGGGGTGGACGGTGAGCCAGACCGTCTGCCAGGCGCCCTGGCCGGCAACGCCGCCGAAGACCCGGGGGAAGTAGTCGTAGCCAGCCACCATGGCGAACTGAACGAGCGAGGCCACAGTGTCACTGGTGTGCGCCATCGACGGAGCGAGGAACTCCGCTACGAGCGGGCTGTCCGACTGGTCGAGAACGAGCAGGGCGAGGCCGATCTTGGCGGCGGCGGCGGCGACATGTGCGATGTCGGCGCCGAGTGCAGGGGCTCCGGTGAGGCGCCCGGGCCGCAGCCCGTAGTCATGACCGCCGAGGAGTTGGTGACTGCCTGAGTGGCGAATGGCCGTTGCGCACCGGTAGCAGGGGGTGAGCCCGGGGATGGTGAACACGGCTTCGCCGCCCTGCCCGTACTCGTAGACGCCGCCGAAGACGGCCGGGGTCCCGGCTCGGTAGGCGTGGAGGTTGATGAGGGCCTGCGCGCCGGGATCGTCGGTGGCGCCGATCAGAAGGCCCGCGCTTGACGCCAGGCGGTCGAGGACCACGGCGGAAAGGTCCTGAACGGACGAGGCATGTGTCTCGACGTGCGCGCCGGGGTTGATCGCAGTGATGCGCTGGGCGAGTGCGTCGGTCTTGAGGCGGCCGATGTCGTCGAAGACGTACGTGCTGCGCGACAGGTTCTCCACGGAGACCCGGTCGCTGTCGACCAGGGCGAAGTGCTCGACGCCGGAGCGCACGAGCACCTCGACCATCTGCGAACCCCCCGAGCCGAGGCCGAACACCGAGACGCGAGCGCCGCGGATGGAGGGTGGCACGATGCCATCGAGCCGGGCCCGGAGTCCCGCGGCGACGTTCACGCTCGCGCTCTCCGCCCCGATCTCCGCCGCCGCCCGACCGGCGCGGCTGCGCACGGACGCATGCACGCGTTCGGCGACAGCCTTCAGCCCATCGTCGGCCTCGTCCCAGCGCAACGAGACCTGATGGCGCTTCCCGGTGTCGTCGATGACGATCACCTCAGGCGCTGCCGACGGGTACTGGTCGGGGCGCACGTACAGCTCCAACGTGCTGCCATCAGCCAGCAACAAGCTCGCTCGTAGGACTCGCGCTCCGTCAACCGTTGTCGGCTGCCAGCCGGGCGCGTCCGCTTCGGCGCCGAGGTCGGTCGCCAACGCATTGAGCTCGCTACCCAGAGGGGAGACCACTAGCCGACGAGGGGCGCACACTGAGCGGCCGTCCATGCCGCTGCGCACCGAGAACCACGAGATCTTGCCTGACGCGAGGGTGGCTTCGTGGGGCCTCGGCGCTTCGACGTTGGAGTTGGTGACGATTGGGACCTCCAGCCAACGCAATGCCGGGTTGATCCGCAACGTGTCGGCGAAGGACACCAAGTCCTGTCCCGAGGGCAGGTCCAAGCCGCCTGGGTGGCTGTGCACGTAGCCCCGGAACCGCAGCCCGGTGGCCGATTCCACGAGGTGCACCGAGGACTCGAGACTCTCATCCCCTTCGCGCGACAGCAGTGACGGCTGGTACGAGGCGCCGGTCGTCCGCGCCCACCGATCGTGGAGGAACTCGGTGACAATCGAGAGGCCGGGCGCCCCGAGGAGGGCACCGCCCCGCTCGGGCGGGTGGGCGGCGATGTCGGCCTCGATCTCAGCAAGGACGGTGTCCAGCACGTAGACGGGGTCCGCGACGAGCTGAGGGTCCAGCGTCGCCGCATCGGTACGAGTCGCCGACCGCCTTGTGGCGAGGTGTGAAGGAGTGCGTCGGTGCATCGGGGTCTCCCAAGGTCCTTGTCGTCACCCGACGCTGAACGCGAAGCCGTGGCCGGTCCGGTAGCAGGAGGCCCCGCGGGCCCACATTGCTGTGCGGGCGTAGAGGCGCTCGAGGTCCCGGTAGCCGATCTCGCGGTTCAGGCAGATCACGCCGTCATCGAAGAGGTGGACGTCGTGGGCGGTCGGTGGCGGCGCGCCGGGCGCTCGGAGCGCCTCCCTCGGGGGGTCGACGAGGTGGGCGAACCAGATGCCCTGGAGTGCGTCGTAGCCTGCCCAGAGCGTGTACTGGAATCCGAACTCGTCGGCGATGGTGTAGCCGAAACCGAGTCGCCCGTTCTGGTGGATCTCCACAGCGTTGCCCGGCAGCTTGTCCTTCACGATCTGGCGCTGGCGGGCGAGCCAGCGGGTGTTGCCGGCCGTCGTCGGGGCGTACATCGGCTCAGTGGTGAGCCGGGAGAGTCGGGTGGTTTCGCCCTGTTGGTCTGTGTGGCCGATGGTGCCGTCGCGGTCGACGTAGAGCTCAGGAAGCGGCGCCTGGTTGGCGGTCTGGCGGAGCTGGTCTTGTCGGATCCGCTCGGCGAGCTTGTCGAGGGTCTCACGCTGCATGGTGGTCTCCGGTGTCGGGATGTGCGGGCACGGGGGATCACTCAGCTGGGCGGAGTTGGCGACGGACAAGACTCGACGCAGCACCCTTACAGGCACGCTGAAGCCAGCGTGTCGCGGATCAGCTGAAGGCGGGCGGCCTCGCCGGCGGGGGTGAGGTGGGTGCCATCGGCCATGAGCAGACCTGGACGGGAGGCGACGAGAGCGTCCCAGTCGGCGATGACGACGCGGCCGTTCGCCTTGGCGGCGCTGCGGGCGAGGTGGTGGTTGAACCTCTGCGCCAGGGCGATGAACATCGAGGCGTCCGGCTCCCGGGCGCCCCGATCGACCGCGGCGACATTGACCCACACCCGACACGGGACACGGTCGGTGGCAGCCAAGACCTGTTCAACTTCCGTCAACCGCTGGTCGACGAGCCCCGGGGCCGGCGCGAAGTTCTCCGAGATCGAATTCGTGCCCAGCGCTAGTACCAGCGCGTCGGGCTGCTCGGCGAGGACGGCCTCCAGGGTGCCGTCATTGAGGGGTCCGGCGATCTGGGCCCCACAGTGGGCGCCGGCAACGGCGCGGACGTCACCCTGGCGAACGAACGCCTCACGCAGTTGCGACCCGAGAGAGTCCGCCACGAGGGCGACCACGGGCCCTCGCCCGTCGCCAGCGATGACTTGTGCCCGGTCGTCGTCTGCACAGGCTCGTCCCAGTGAGAACGCGAGCGCCGAGGGCGAGAGCGCGGGCGTCGAGGGGCCGCGGAGGTCCAGCACCGGCCCGCTGTCTTCACCAGGTTCAAGGGCATTGCGTCGGTCGGTCCCGCTCGAGGCAACCACGACGAGGCAGCTCAAGCTCGCAAGGACCGCCGCAGCCAGTGCGCCGATCAGCGGCGGCCGAGCCTTGACGAGGCGGCGGCGATCGGTGGCCAACGGAGGGCGTGCGCCTGGTTCGACTCGCGAACTCGGCCGCACTTCTGCTGCAGGAGCGCCTCCCGTCCTCTGAGAGCCCGGCCGGTTGAAGAGTCGCGTCCGCACCATGCACGGAGCACCCGAGCGTGCGCCACCTCGAGACGGACACCTGGATCCCGCGCCACCGGCGTCGATCCAATTGCTGCCGAGGCTGTGAGCTGCTTTGAGCGCCAGCCGCCGGCCGTGCCGACCAGCTGCTGCAACGGAGCATTTCCGCGGCATGCTCTTGACGCCCTGCACCCCGATCGGTAAGTTCGATGCCGCCAGCCTCGGCTGTGATGCCACGTATCTCATTCCGCGAAGGCACGCCGATGGCTGACAATGGTTGTATCAGCGCTGAGGTTCCCTCTGACGAGGACCCAGGGAATCCGTCCGAAGGGAACCCTTTTGGCGAGGGTCCGTTCGCCAGATTCTGGCGTAGGAGGCGGGCCGAGATTGACTCCATTGCCGTGGAGTTCTCGCGCGAGTCGGGGTGCCCGATGGATCTGCTCGCGTTCGGCGCGGACGTGCAGCGTACGTACACGGTGAAGGTGCCCGGCCTGTACGAGCGTCTCGGGTGGACGACCTCGAAGCGTCAGCCGAGGATGCTGCGCCGGACCGTTGCGAAGGTTGCCGGCGAGGCGGCGGCGGCGATTCTGAGCGGTCTCGTCGATGAACGAGCGGCGGCGGGAGCAGCGTGGAGAGCCCGCGGCACGGACCTGGCGAAGGATGACGTCGATGATGCAGGGAGTTCGGCCGCATGGGAGGTCCGAAACCTGCTCAAGAGCCAGCCAGACCGGAGCTGGACCGATTGGCAACTGGGGGCGTACTCCTTCAAGAGCGGGTCGAACGAGGTCCACGACCTGTTGACACGCAAGGGGTCACCCTTGCCTGTCCTCGATCGTGTGGTGGACGAGGCAGTGGTCGATGACCCGGCGATGGATTGGGAGGTCCGTCTTGTTATTGCGCTCGGCTTGGATGAGCTGACTCTTGCCGAAATCGTGTCGCAGAACCTGATCGCTGAGGCAGGGAAGGTCGTACCTACAGTCGTCCGTTTCACGAGCGGCGTACTCCTCGCATTGAGCGCAACTGGCGCCGACTGGATGCCGCCTTCGACCAAAGAGACGGCCGATCGGGTAGGAGAGGTCGTCTGGATGGTGTGGTGCATCGCCGATGCTGAGTTCGAGGCCATCGCCTCTTCCGGCCGGTTCAAGGACGTCTACCGCCAGCGCCACCCTGGCCGGCGTTGGCTGAGGGATTCTCCCTTGGTGTTCGAGGGTGTGGCCCAGGCTCTCGTGGAGGCCGGGGCGCCTCATTCCCTTGTTGAGGCGGCACGCGTCGCGGAGTCGAGGGCGATAGAGGGCCGGGACCGAGCGACGCGCGAGGGTCGTACGAACGACGCGGCCCGCAAGTTCCACGAGCGCAAGGTCGGCATGGTCACGGGGCGGGTCGCGGATGCCATCAACAGCGAGGGCGTTCCTCTGGACGACAACGAGCTGTGGGCCATGATCGTCGAGTGCGCGGCTGATCTGCTCGCCGCCGATGAGGCGGGGGGTCACCTTCATCCCGATCGTGACTGGGATCGCGACGGCATTGACGCATGGCTGGACGCCAACCGCACCAGGCTCCTCAACGAAGTCAAGGTCGTGATCGAGGCCATGATGGGGAACGTGGAGGACGCGCTGTGACCGGATTGCGCCGTGAGTGGGGCCGGCCCGAAGACGGGTGGAATTCGGTGGAGACCGAAGGCGGCATTGTGTGGGCCTCCGACCTCGTAGCCCCAGCAAGCGTGCTCTGGCTACCGGTTGGCGTCGGCGGTCTGTGGCTGGATCGCCTCGATCCGACCGTCGCCGCTGCCTTCCAGCCGCCGGCCTCGCCGAACGTCGATGAACAAGTCGCGACGCAGGCACTGGCGGAGCTGTATGACCGGGGGGGCACAGCGCAGGCACTCGATGCGCAGGGCTCGCAGTCCGACAGGGTCGTCCTTCGGGCCTTGTTCGGAGCGTTGGCGTTGGTCGGCGACCTCGACGGCGCCGAACGACGGGACACACAGATGGTGGTCTCCGGGTGGTTCGTCGACGAGCTCGAGCTGCGCGACGAGATCGCGGTCCTTTGCGGACGAGCTGGCGCCGAATCGGCGACGGTGGATGAGGTCGTGCGTGTTGTGACCGACCTCGTCCTGGACTCCTGGGGCGCCGACGGCTTCGTGGTGCCCGACGCTCGGATCATGAGTGAGCTCGTGCAACGCGTCGCCGGCCAGCCGCTGCCGGTGCCGAGGACTGCTCGCCGGATCGGGCTCGTCCGGGAGCCTCACCAAGGCGATGAAGACGAGCTGAGCCGAGCGCTGTCGGACGTCGCGGTCGACCACGCGGTCGCCGGCTGGGACCGCGTCGGACACGTGCTCGGTGGTACGGCAGTTGCGAGTCTGGGCCCGGAGTTCTACGCGCTCCGGTTGCTCGAGAGCTGGGCTGCGCGCGGTGCCGATCTGCTCCGTATCGGCAACGATCGACTCGCCCGAGTCTGGCTGGCTCTCGCTCGCGACGGCTACGGCCAAGTGGGCGCTCGCACCCTGGACGTTGGTCGCGAGTCGCCTGGAGCAGGCGACCACGATCTCGCGGAGTACCTCGACGCCTGCCAGGAAGCCTTGGGTACCCTCTGCGCTCGCCTTGGCGGATTGCAGGCCGACTCCACGTCACCGGTGTTGTCCTCGACCGCAACGCTGAGCGGGGTGACGGCGGGCCCGCTGACCGCCACGGAGTTCGACGCCTTGTCGAGAGGCGCATCGTCGTCGCCCCTGTCCCACCTCGACGAGTTGGACGCATCGGGCGATGCAGTCGTCTTTCTGCGGCTTGGTCGGTGGGTCGGTTGGTGGGATCCGGCCGCACCGTGGCGACCCATCGAGGTAGTCGAGCTCGACGGGTTCGCCGAGCGCGTTGCTGCCTCGGGCGACGATGCAGTGGCCGTGCATCCCGACGGGCGGTTGAGCCTCCTGCGGATGGGGACACCGAACGTGGTTGCCGTCGTCGAGCTTGGCGAGGCCGTCGCGTCGGTGGCGGCGCGGCCCCGAGGCGGGTTCGTCGTCGGATGCGCTTCGGGTGCGGTTGTCGCGGTGGAGGCCGACGGCGCTGTGCCGGCCCGGGTTCTGTGGGACGGGCAAGGAACGGCCGCGCCGATCAAGGCCATCGGTTGCTTCGAGGACGGTGCGGTGTACGCCGTGTCAGAGTCGGGGCAGCTGTGGATCGACGGTAGACCGATTGACGACGTCGTTGATCTTGTGCGCGGTGAGCTCCCGGGCGTAGTCGTCGATGTTGAGATCCGTTGCGTCGCGACCTCACCCGACGGCAACCGTGTTGCCGTCGGCCTCGTCGCTGACGATCAGGGATGCTGCGTCGTCCTCCCTCGCAGTGACGCAGGTGTCCCCATCGTGTTGCCTGACGGACGCCATCCGACGGCGATCGCGTTCACGCCCGGCGGCGACAACAGCCGTGTCTATGTTGGCGATTCGTCCGGAACGATCCATCTCATGGGCCCGCACAAGCCCAGGCTGGTCAGACCGAGATCACCCGGCCGTGCGGCGACTCCGGACGTAGAGGTGCTCGCCATCGAAGCGCTCGATGTCATCCCCGGCGCGGTGGCCACCTTCGCGGACGGCTCCGTTTGGTCCATCCAGTACGACGCGATGGAGCCGATCGCGATGTCCGCCTCCGGTCCGATCTGGTCGTTGACGTCGCTTGGCACCCGAGTCTTCGGACTCACCGAGTTTGGTGACCTGCTTGCGCTGTCGTACGAACCCGAGATGCTGGCCGCGCCGGTACCCGTCGTCGTCGAGCCCGACGCGGCCGGGGACCTGTCCATCTCGCTGGGTCGGCCCGGCGTGGCGGGCGTGCTTCGGTGGTCGCCGGCACCGGGAATTGAGCTGTGCATCGATCGAACGGATGGCCTCCTGGTCGCCGCGACCGTCGATGCCGAAGCAACGCCAGCATCGGTGCAGACGGTGTTTGGATCGTCGCTGAGCATCGACGAACTCGCCGTCCTCGTCGACGAGAGCAACGACGTCCGTCCGGTGACGGGCTGGGCGCTGCGCGATCTGCTCTGCGGATGGTGCCGTGTCGGCTTGCTCCGCCACGACGAGGACCAGACCGAACCCGACTCGCTGGCGCACAGTCTGGCCGAGCTCGAGCGGCGTTACCGCGAACTCGCGCTCGAGGACGAGGTGGGTCCAGATGGCGAAGCGCTGGTTCGTCTCGACGTGCTGGTCTCCGATATCCGCCGCCTGCTCGGCACGACCAACCTGCCTGAGCCGGCCCAGCGGCGCCTGAACCGTTGCCGGCGTCTGCTCGAGCACGCCCGACCCGACATCCGAAGGGTCAACAGCCTCGGCTTCGCAGGCGCCGCAGCGACGCTCGCGCCCATCGAGCCGTTGCCAACAGATGCCTCGCCGCTCGAGCGGTTCGGGCGCCTGCACTGGGACGGCGTCAACGCCCACGCCGAGTTGGCAGCGGTCACGCTCGAGGCCGTCAAGAGCGGCGAGCAGTTCGTCGTGACAGCGCAGTCGGTTGATCCGGCGGCGCCCCACGCCACGGTCGCGTTTCGGTTTTGGACGTTGTTGGCCTCCATGGTGCACCTGCGACGCGACGGTGATCTTCTGACGGGCCGATCAAGCGCGTTGTGGCCGTGGCCGACTGACGCCTACATCGAGACGACCGAGGAGCCACGGCCGTTGACCGTCGACACCGCCGACCTCCTGTTCGCCATCGCCGGCCAGGCATTGGACCTCGAACGACGGGTCACCGCTCGCGACGAGGACGAGGAGGCTGGGTCCTCGCCTGGCCTGGCCAGCGCGTGGGATCGCGTCGCGGTTGAGTGGGAGGCGGTTGCGCATCGCTCGCTCACCGACGGCCTGGCGTGGGTCGCAGCCGCGGCGGCGCAACGAGCCTGGACCGCATACTTGTTGGCCCTCGCTCGCTCCGACGGTCAGCGCTTGGCGTGCCACGGCGCTCGCTGGGCGGGTGCCGAAGGTCGCCGGATGGCGGCACTGCTGGATGTTGGCCGGCGGGCGACGAATCCGTTGTGGGTCCCCGCATGGGCTGCTGCAACTGACGATGGGACGCAGATCTCCACGCAGCCTCAGCGGAGCTGATTTGTCGATGAAGGTGCTGCGAGACGCTGATGGCCAGCCCCTCCGATGGGCAACGCCCATGGGCCTCGACGTCGGGCTCGAGCTCGATGAGCGGACCGGCTTTCGCCTAGGCAATGACGTGCAGTTCCAAGACTCGGCCCGTTACGGGTGGCCGTCGATCGTCACGGCCGCTTCGAAGGCGCTCGGCGGCGGCATGGCGCCCGATCCCGGACTGCCGGCGGCGGTCCTCGAACCGTTCGTCCGGCTCGCGCTCGACGCACTCATTGTCCACGTGTTCGGCCGGTCCATTCCGGGCTTCGGAGTCAACGGCGTCCGTCTCGATCACCCGCCGCCGGCGCTGCTGCTTGCCGGTCCCTATAGGGACCATCATCGTTCCAAGACGAGCGACCCGGAGTCCCGGGTCCTGATCCTCGAGGTGCAGGCATACGCCAACGTTCCGCTGGTGGTGGTCGCAGCAGCGCTGCTGCGCAAGGGGACGAGTCGCCGCCTGCTCGGCCACGGCGATCTGCCGGAAGGTGTTTGGGGGGGCTTCACGCTGGCCGATTAGCGAAGGCTCTGCGGTGAACTGCGTCATATACCTTGTCCGCCATGCGGGACCTCGGGCTACGCGACTATCGCGGGTTTCAGCGGCTGTGGCGTCACGTTGATCCCGCGACGGCTCAGAGCCTTCGCTTTCCCGAGCCCTCGGGCCTGTCGAGCCCGACGGAGGTGCTCGAGCAGATCATGAAGAGGTTGGAGGACCTCGGGTTCGTGTACGCGGTTGAGCCCTCGACATCCGGTCCTAGTGGGCAGATGGGGCGGACGGCATTGGGACCTGGCTCGCCCGCCACGTGCATCGACGTCGTCGTCCTCACTGCGGCGGCCTGCGTACTCGCGGGCCTGCACCCGTGGGTGGTGGTAACTGAGGGCTCCTTTAGCGGACATGCATGGATCGTCGTAAATACGAACGAGTTCCGCTCCTGGTCTGCTGAACCGGGGCGAGGTTCCTCATTCGCACGATTCGAGGCGTGGGAAGCTTCGAGGCAGGGAGGCGGCGAAGTCGAGAGCCCTTGGGCGCTGGATGACCTGATCACGGACCTGAGCCTGAGGGTCCTCGATCCGACGCGTCTCTGCGCCGGATACGACGCTGGGCCCGACCGGGACGCGGACGCCGCCTTCGCCGCAGCGAAGCGCGTAGCGAGCAACGTGAGGGTCTGCGACGTCGGGTACTGGTGGCAACCTCGATGGTTGCACGTCGCCGAGTCCTCGACGCTGCCGGCGTTCGTCGTGGCTAACAACGCCCCGACGGCAGTTGATGACCCGATGCTCGAGCCTCGACCGCTCCTGGACCGCCTCTGCGACGAGTGGCTGGAAAGCGGTGACGCCGGGCTGCTCCTGGTCGGCCAGGGCGGGCAGGGGGCGACATCGGCCTTGCGGCGAATCGTGTCGCAGGCTGCCAACAATTCGACGGTCCTGTTGGTGGCGGCAGCTCCGTGGAACGCGGCGCGTTGGCTTGACCACGACCCCGACGCGCAACTTACGGTGGACACCAGTTCGCTCGGCCTGCGACTGGTGGAGCGGCTCGCGGTGATTTGGGAGCGGGAGGGGTCGGCGTCTGCAAGAGGTGACGTCGAAGCGGTGAATGCCGCACAAGCATGTGTGGACCGGTTTGTTGGGGTCCAGCAGATCATGGATCGATTGGGCCCTGGACGGGACCTTCTCGTGGTCGTCGACGGGTTCGACCCGCGCGAGTGGGGCGAGCCGGAGAACGTCGCCAAGGTGATTGCCAGGCTGCACGAATACGGACGGCAGCATCCTCACCGGTTCACTCGGCGATTGCGCACGCTCGTCGCGAGCGAACGACAGGCGCGATTGACCGGTCACCTCAATGCCCATCGGACGATTGATCTCGATGAGGTGGGCCGCGATCCGGGCGAGATCGCCGCCCGCCAGCGTTACCTGGCGCGAGCGTCGCAAACGCCATCCGACCTGACGGCTGATTCAGCGAGCTGGGACGAGATCGCCCTGTGGCTCGGAGACGCAGGGTCGACCGCTGTCTCGAGCAAGGGTCGGATGGAAGCTCGCTTGGATAGCCTGCGAGGCGACCGGATCCCTGCGGACAATCTGATCGGTGTGCTGCTGGCTGCGCTAGGTCCTTTGCCGCGACAGTTCCTCGCCGACGTGGCTGACCTCGGCGCGAAGGAGGAGGAGTTGATGGACCTCGCCCAGCCCTGGCTGCGAGGTGACGGAAGGACATCGGAGGTCGAGTTGCAGTCCGCCGCCCGGAGGTGGCTGCTTGCGAACGATTCGACGGCGTCCCTCCTGGTAGAAGGCGAGGTCAGGCTGACGAGGGCCTTGGCCTCGGTGGACGGGCTGCGGGACGAGGCGCTCAGCAGGTACCGGAATCGCTACTGGGCGTCCCATGCGAGAGGCACGCAGTCGCTCGAGCTGATGAGCGCCGTGGCTGCGGACTTCAACTCGCCGGACTTCCAGGCCCAGCTCTTCTACCGTGAGGGCCCGAGAGCACAGCTGGGCTGGTTGTCGTCGGTGAAGACCTTCCCGGCCGATGTCCCGGTCGATTTCGTGTGGCACGACATCACCCCGTTGGTCTACCGGCCAGTCGCGGGAATCGCGATCCCCGAGCTGCGTCGGCACAACCGCGGTGCGGTCTTCAGGGCTGCAGGTGGCGAGCGCGGGTCGGACACGGTCGAGGTGTCCGACCTCGGGCTACGGATCGACCGAACCGAGAAAGGCTCAGGAGTAGTCGTCGAGGTGCGCGCCCCGGAATCGTGGAGAGAGACCTTCATCCCGGTCACGGTTCATTCTGGGGAGAGCGCAGAAGGCATCGAGGTCGTCGTCCCACTCACCGATGCTGAGGCACCAAGGGCTCGCTTCGAGCTGCGGGGTCAGAGGCTTGTCAGCCACGACCTGAAGGTCGGACCCCCTCTTTCGGTCGAGCAAGTCGCCTTCCTCGAGCCGGCGCTCTTGGCGCGAAGCAGAGGACTACCGCAGTCATCCCGCGCCAGTCGATTGTGGGACGAGGTTGACAAGCGGCGCCGACGGTGAGTGATCTGTCGAGCGAGGTCGAGCGACTCCTCGCTGAGGTACGGGCCAGCGGCGCGGATCGAGACGCTCCGACCCCCGCATCGCTGTTCCAGCCACCGCGACTTCTGGATGCGGTCAAGGCCGATCTCGCCAATGCCCCCGCGTCATATGCGGTTGATGATGACGTCCTTGACGGTTGGGCTGATGAATTGGCGGACTTCGAGCCGCAGGGAGCAGAGGTCTGGACGAAGATCGCTCTTCGTGTAACCCGTCTCCTGGCGTCACCGTCTGGGTTGGACGTCGACGGTGAGATTGACGTTCTGCTCGCGCTGATCCTTTCGACGAGAACCGTGGCCGAACAGGGCGTGGGTAGCGCACCTGCTGAGGTCGTTCGATCTGCAATCGAGGGGTCCCCAGCCAACGACATCCTCGTGCACCTGGCGCGTCGCAGAAGTGAGCCTGCCGTCGCGTTCCTGGCCTTACTGGTCCTGCATCTCGCAGGGACCGACCCGAAGAGCACCCGGTCAGTTGCGACGTCCGTGGTCCTCGTCGTGGAAACGCCCTGGTCGGAGCCGACAGCGACAGCCGCCAAGCTCACTGTGGAAGAGGTGCGGCACGGCCCGTGGGGAGCAGTGCCCGATCCGGTCACCATGTTCGGGCTCCGAAGCTCCGATTCCGGCCTTGCCGAAGCCATCGAACGAGCCAGGAGTCAGGTCGATCCGGAAGGGTTTCGGTCCTTCCGTTGGACGGTGAGGAGCAACGAACCGGTACCCGAGATTGACGGGCCGTCACTCGCAGCGGCATGGGCGGTCGCCGGGTTGGAGCTCAACGATCGGGCCCGACACCGTCCCCGCCTGCGCCGGGTGTCGGAACGGATCGCGATCACGGGTGACGTCGACGCCGCCGGGAATCTGGTGAGTGTGGATCATCTGGACCGCAAGGCTGCTGCAGCTCGAGCCGATCGACGAACGGGGTTCGTGTTCCCCAACACGACCGACGAGGACCTGTCCGGGTACCGAGCAAGTGACTTCGTGCCCATCCCCGTCGGGAACGTCGCCGAAGCGCACCGCGAAGCGCGGAACACCTACGACCGCTCGGTCTTCGTGATCGGCCTGGCCTGCCTGGTCGTACTTGTGCTCCTCGCTGTCGGAGCCGTCTTCTACCGGAGCGCTGAGGAGCAGCGGCGGAATGAAGCCGCCGCTGGACAAGCGAAGGATCTCCTTCTCGAGGCGAACAGGCTTCGGTCGACTGACCTTCGCGCGTCGCTGCTCACCGCCTATGAGAGCAACGTCCTCAGCCCGACGGCTGAAGCCCGTGACTTGATGACCGAAGGGATCGGCGAAGGCTCGTCACTGCGTCGAATCGTCGCCACCGACGCGCCGGCCGTGGCCGTCGAGACGATCCCTGGATTCGAATTCGAAGACGGGTGGCACGCAGCTGTGCTCGATGAGCGTGGCGTCATCACCTTCTCCGACCTGGAGTCAGGCGAGCTGCTCGCGTCGTTGCGCCCCGACGATGGCGAGCCGTACCAGGCCATGGCGGTGAACCCGTTGGTGCCTTGGATCGTCACAGCGACGGAGAGCGGGGTGCAGCAGAAGACGGTGCCCATCTACGACTTCAGTGCGCCTCCGTCCTTGACCCCTGCAGCATGCCCCGGCACCGAGCGCCCGTTGCTCGCGATCTCCTCCGATGGCGGGCGAATCGCCGCTGCTCGAGGGCCGGTGTTGTGCGTGTGGGACGCCCTCTCCGGTGAACGGCTCGCGGTGCTCAAGCCGAGCGAGCTGTCGACTCCTGAAGGGACGGAGTCGGGGAGCAGTGCGATCACGGCGGTCGCCTTCAGCGGCGCAACAGACAGGGTTCTCGTCGGTCGCTCGGGAGGGTTCGACGAGATCGACCTGGCAACTCGTGTTCGGTATCCGTTCGAAGCTGATCCGGGCATCGACGTCATCTCGTTAGCGTCGTATTCGGCGTTTGACGGTGGCACTACCGTCCTGGCAGCCACGTCGAGCCGTCTGCATGCGCGCTTCGAGGACGCGAAGCAGGTCACTGCGCTGCCTGCGGCCCAGGCACAGGTCCACGGGATCCACGCAAACGTCGACGGTTCGATCGTGGTGGCCGTCTACGACGATGAGGTGGTCCGCCTGGATGCGGCGAACGACTTCGAGCCGGCGACTGGCGATGACGCCCTGAACGTTCGCGTGCCGTCCGGCACCGTCCCGGATGTTGCGGTCATCGACCGACCGTTCGACGCCCAGGTTCTGGCCTCGTTCGGCGGTCCGCAAGCCCTTCTCTTCGGGTCTCCAGTTCCAGCCCAGCAGTGGGCTTCCATCGACCGGACCACTGACGACGGCGTCGCCGTGTCGTCGGACGGCTCACGGATCGTCCGTCTCGGTCAGGCGAGTGCCACAGGCTACGAGCTCACACCGGGCGTCTTGAACGTGGTCCAAAGCTACGGAAGCAACAGCCTCGACCTACCGGCTGAGTTGGACGACAAGCCTCTGCAGATTCGTGACGCCTTCTTCACGCCAGACTCAGAGCACCTGATCGTGTACGGCTCATCCTTCGTCGCACGGGATGAGCCGACGGTCGCGCTCGTCCGCGTCTTTGATGGCCGAACCTTCGAGGTCGAGCGTGACCTTCTGGTTCCCAACGGCGTGCAACGACAGATCACTCGTGTACTTCATGCCGACGGCGACCTGCTCGTGGTTGATGTCACAGGCCGGGTGACGGTGTTCAACCTCGGCACCGGCGAGATCGAGCGGACGGCGGACCTTGGGGTCGAGCTTCCTATCGCCTTCGACGTGGACCCGGCTGGACAGACGTTGGCGGTGGGCTGGGCGAAGGTCGATGACAGCGGTCAGGTGGCTTCGCCACCTGACGGCAGCATCTCCTTCTACTCCTATCCGTCACTCGAACCCCTTGGTGCGCCGGTTCGAGCCCCAGGCCAGGCTGTCGAGAGCCTCGAGTTCGTGGATGACGAAACCCTCCTTACTCTTGGGGCAGACGACCGGATGTACGAGCTTCGCTCGCACGAAGGAGCCGGCGGCACGCGACTGTGGCAGGCGCAAGAGCCCGTCGTGCTCGGTGGTGGCCAGCAGGCGGTGGACGACGTCGACGTCGACGCCACGCGGGAGCGGGTGCTGGTCGTGCGGGATGGGGATGTCACGATCTACCCGGTCCAGCGGTGGGGTGAGCCGGAGCTCGTGCTGGGAGACGGTGGCGACGCGGTGAAGGCGGCCGGCTTCCTGCGTTCAGGAGACGGGGTCGTCGTGATCACCGATAGCTCCCTCCAGCTCTGGTCGCTGCCTTCCGAGGAGCTGCTCGACCAGATCTGCTCGGTGGTTGGGACGGGCTTCACCGAGGAAGAGTGGGCGGAGCACATCGGGGACCTTCCCTATGTGTCGAGGTGTCCGGAGCGCACGGAGCGCTCCTCCGTCGAGGTTGCCGGCGAAGTGTTCGAGGAACCGTCGTTCGGCGAGCCGGCGAAAGAAGATCCGTTACCGGCTCCCGAGTCGACCTGTGCTGACTTCGCGGCAGCCGAACCGCGGAACTGTGTCGTCTACGGAGATGATGAGCGTGCGTTCGCATTGGTACTCACAGGCCCGGAGGAATCCGGCGGTGTGCCGCGAGTGACGCAGTGGACGAAGGTCGGAAGCCAGTGGGAGGCGCTTCTCCAGTACGAGGCGTACATCCAGCCGGAAGACATCCGGCAGATTGAGCTCGCAGGCCGTCCCTCGCAAGGCGCGATCACAGGAATCCCTGGACGGGTGCCCGAGGTCGCCGTGTTCGACGGGGCGGATCTGATCTTCCACGAGTTCGGCTCGCCTCGATTCTTCGGCTCGACGGTAAGCCTCGCTCAGGAGGTATCGAGGGGAGAGCAGGCCACGGCCGACCACGAGACGCGGCAGGTTGAGTATCAATGGCGATCCAACGGCTGGACGGCGACAGCAGTGGCGCCCGGTGCAAGTTGGGCAAGCGCAGCGACCGGACTTCTGGCTCCTGACGGTCTTGGCGGGATTGCCTTGGGGGGTCCCTTCGCCGAGGCGGTGGACGCTGTTGATGCCTACTTCCGCAACAGCGCCGACACTGCGGGAAGCCGAACAGCGATCGCTTGGGCGGACGGTCTCTCCGAGACGGCCACGCAGACCTGGACCGAGCGGGACCCGATGAACCTTGTGGAGGTGTGCTGGTATCGCCAGCTCTGCGCCTATGGCGATGACGCTGGGAAGCTGGTGGGTTGGCGGTACGACGCCGGCGCGGTGCGACGCAGCGGTGGAAGCGCAGTGATCTCAGCGGACAAGCTCGGGCTCGAGACGGACGACGGGCTGGGGCTCGCCACTCCGCTTGACGGCGTCGACCTCGAAGGGTTCGGGTGGGCCAACGAGTCGCTGGCCTGGGATGGCCGGTTGAATCGATTCCTCGTTGGTGTCGTGCACTCCAAGGGCGGCGTCGCGGTGCTCCCGGCAACGGCGCAGATGACGGACCTGCCTGAGCTTGCGGGGGCTGACACGGAGAGGTCACAGGACGTGACCCTTTCGAAACAGAGGATCCATGTCACATTCGACTCGTCGTTGACGTACCGGTGGGAGACGAACAACGGGGCCATGCGATTCACGGAATGGCAAGGAGCGGGGCCACTCGGCATCGGAATGTATGGAGAAGGCCGTGACTTCGTCCAGGCCGGATCGTTGCCGGGCCCGACCGAGTCGGGTTGGACGCTTGCCGTGTGTGAACAGTCGCAAGGCGTGCTCGTGAGTGCCACGGGCCCTGCCGGTCGCCGGTCCTGGACACTCTCCGCGACCGGACTGGTCTGGACGGAACCCACTACCGCCTGCTGAGGCTCACGATCTGGCGCCTAGGGGGTGGCATCGGCGAGAGCAGGGGCCTGTACGACGTTCCAGGTCTTGGCATCCCCAGAGCCGTAGTAGGACTCGAAGCACACTGCTTCTCGGCACACTTCGGTCGGCGACACCTCCGTGAAGCCCGCCGCTCCAAGCGCGGGGCCGTCAGACCATGCGAAGACTCCGCCGGCGATCGCGAACCCTGAGCTCCATCCACGGCCTCGATCCCGCCAGCCGGTGATACGGGTGCCCTGTCCCGGGTCGGTCTCGGCGAGGACCTCGAGCGTGCCCCACATCAGCCGAGGACGGGCGTTGCCGTTGGGGTCCGGGTATTCGTTCCACGACGACGGCGGTCCCAGCAATTCGCTCAACGTCGCGCGAGCGTCAGTCATCGGGGTGCCGAAGGGCACGCCAAGAACTGACTGACCGTCGAGGAGCGGGCCATCAGGCGGATTCCGGGGTGCTCCGAGCGTTCGCACCGCATCGGTGAGTGAGGGTCCCGCCGCGCCGGAGGTGCCGAACCACAGGTTGCCACCATGACCCAGTGCGATTACGAGTAGCCCGGCGTCCGTTGGCTCGAGTACCGGCCGAGTCCAGCCAACATCGACCGTCCAGTCGAACTCACGGCTGTCGCCACCGGCAATTGACCAACTCCCGGGACCGACGCTGTCCATCTCAGTCACGTTCACCAGCGAGATCACACCGTCCCGAACGACGCTGCGCTCGACCGCAGGCGGTAGTTGGGCGGTTGTACGGGAACGCACGTCCAGGGCGAGTCCGCTGCCATAGGTGTCTCCCGATCCCAGGTACACGTCACCGATTGCGGCGAAGGGGTAGAAGGATTCTTCGTCGGGCGCGTACTCGGCGACCAGTTCCCCGTTGGTCGAATTCAGAAGGCGCAGTGTCTCGCCGTCTTTCACCAACACGTCGTCGCCTGCCTGCCAACACGTCGGACTCCCCTCTGACGTGACGTCCCACTGCCGCAAGCCGGTGGCGTCGACGCCAGAGATCGTCGTGTCGCAGATCACGGCCATGTCGCCGACCTCGACCACGCTCCCTTGGGCACCGAGGACCTGCCACTTCGCTTCGCCCGTGGCGAGATCAACGCCGGCGACACCGGCATCCGACTGGAGGTAGACGGTGCTCCCGGATGCGCCGACCGCGTAGCCCGGTGCCCACCAGGCGCGCTCACCGTCTGACACGCGGAAACACGTTGTACCTGACTCGCCCGTTGGACCGGCCTCGCTGGACCTGAGGCACGCGTCGGTGCCTTCTCCGGTGGGTTCTCCGAAGCCGTAGTCGGGATCGTTGAGCTGCCAGATGAGCTCGCCCGAGCCGGGATCGACAGCGCGGTATCCCGTATCGCTCGTGTGCAGCAGGATCAGATCGCCGAGTGCCGAGATCACGTCCGACGCCTCACCGCCTTCCGACGGCGGCTCCTGTGCGGTCGAGGGCCACACATTGCCGGAGTACGAGGTCCGCCAGAGCTCCGCGCCGTCCGCGAGCGAGACCGCAACAAGGTCGAATGCGTCTGGGGCCGTCCTCGTCAGGTAGACGAGCTTGTCGTCGAGAACGACGTGGTGGTCGATCATCTCGTCTGTGTCCCGGCTCCACACCTCGCGGGGTTCGGACGTGGCGCTCATCCCAGGCGCTGGTGTCGTGCTGCGGTAGCCGAGTAGCCACGCAGTCGGTGCGTCGGAAGACGAGATCCCGGAGCCGGCCTCGGCGGAGCGGCTTGCTGATCCGTCCTCCGTCGCTGGACTGCTGCAGCTCGCGAGAAGCGCAACGATCACTACTGCAACGATTCCATACCGCCCACGCTGCACCCGCTCGTCCTCCTCGCTCGTGGCAAAGGAGGTTACGCCGGCTCCAGGCGTTCTTACGAGTGGCTGGATGTTCGCAGCTCGCGTGAACTTGCCGGCGGCTGACCTGTCCATCCGGGGTGCCGCGTCTCGTGCTACCGCCGGTTCGGGCTTGGTGTGTCTCGCAAGGCGTAGCAACCGTCGGGTCGACATCGGTGCCCGCTCGCGCATCTATTCGGCGCTTCGGAATCGAGCGGGGGAAGGGTGGGTCGGTTGACGTCGTGGGGCACAATCTCCGGGTCCGCCGACCGACCCCGACTTCGGCCGCCTCTACCCGCGCCGTAACGATGCCGAGAGCATCAATCGGGACCTCGACGACACGCTCTACCTGCGTCGGGCTCACAGCGTCGGCCACGCCCGGCAGCATCTCAACCTCATCGGCTACGCCCTCGTCGTCAACGGCGTTGCGCTCCACCGCTACGGCCGCCACCGGGCACCCGACCGGCTCGCCGCCTGACGCTTCGCGCTCCTCGAAGCGGCACCTCGATCGGCCCGGCGCGCCCCGACAACTGCCCGACTAGGGGATCAGGCCCCAACGCGCCCGAGAACCGCTCGGAGCCGGCCACCCACCCCACTACGCTTGCGCCGTCGTGGTGAAGAGCCCGGTTTCGCGCCACCTTTTCGCCATCGCCCGCCCTCGTAGCTCAGGGGATAGAGCATCGGTTTCCTAAACCGTGTGTCGCAGGTTCGAATCCTGCCGGGGGCGCTCGCGATTCGATATCTCTGCGAGCGGCCGAGCATGTGGCAACATCACGGCGAACGGGACCGACCGCCTGCAGCTATACCACGCAGCTCGATCGCCTGATCGGCGCGATCTCCGAACCGATCGGCTGAAGCCCGATGCCCCGGCAGCGCGTGCAATTCGTGAGAATTGCCGCCAACGAGCGGAGCCATTCGTATCGGAAAATTCGAGGTGGTCGTCGTTCCACCCGCATCTAGCCTCAGCCGGTGCTCTCCAGCGAACAGATCGAGCGGTTCGGGATCGACGGGTACCTCGTCGTGCCGGGGGCCGTGCCGGAGCCGGTCCTCGCCGAGCTCGACGACGAGGTCGACGCCCTCGTGGCCGCCGACCCGCCGCCGGAGGGCAAGACAGGGTTCCACCACTACTTCGTGCACCCGTCCAAGCTGCCGGTGGCCGAACGGGCGCTGCGCGACGGCGGCGTGCTCGACCTCGCCGCGGAGCTGGTGGCCCCGCTGGCGATCGACCTCGCCTTCGATCACATCCAGGTCGCCACGAGCGTCTACGGCTGGGACCACCAGCCGGGCGGAGGCCACATCGACGGCTACGGCCTGCCGGGGCAGACGGAGCCGGCAACCTTCACGATGCTCGCCGGCATCTACCTCGACGACGAGTTCGAGCCCGGGCGCGGCAACCTGTGGGTGTGGCCGGGGTCGCACCGGGTCCACGAGGAGCTGTTCCGCCAGCGGGGCACCGACGCGCTGATGGACGAGGCGTCGATGGGCGGGCACGCTTGCCTGCTCCCCGACGCGCCCAACTTCGGACCCGGCCGCGCGGTGCTGGCCCAGCGCGGCGACGTCGTGCTGGCGCACTACATGCTCGCCCACAACCAGAGCGGCAACATGTGGAGCCCGCTGCGCCGCATCGTCTACTACCGGCTCGCCGTCGCCGGGCACCGCGAGCGCTGGCGCGAAACGAGCACCGATGCCCTGCTCGAGTACGCCCCGGTGCGCGACCTCGCCTGATCGCAGCGTCCGCGTGTCGGCCGCGGCGCTACGAGCCGGTGACCAGCCAGCGGGCCATCGCCGGCAGCTCGGCTCGCCAGAACGTCCCGCCGTGCTCGCCGTCTCGCTCGGCCAGCACCACGTCGGCGCCACCATCGCCGAGCGCAGCTGCCCATCGCGCCGCGTTCTCCAGGAACCACGGCTCCTGCACGCCGGCGACGAGATACGCCCGGGGGAGCGGGTCGGGTAGCTCGTCGGGTGGCCGGTACCCGCCGCCGGGCGACGCGCACAGGACGGCGCCGAACACCTCCGGGTGGTGCATCGCCAGCGCCAGGGCCAGCTCGCCTCCGGCCGACACCCCGAACGCCGCCGTGCGCTCCGCCGGCAGGTCGACGCCGAGCCGGTCGCGCACCCATGGGCGCACCTCGTCGACGATGAACGACTCGTGTGCGGCGAACCGCTCGGGGTCGAAGCCGGGGGAGTACTCGTGGAGCCGCAGCTCCTCGTCGTCGAGCCGGTCGACGCCGACGAGCATCGTCGCAGGCCCGTCGGCGGTGTCGAGGTCGACACCCCACGGCACCACCACCTGCGCGTCGCCGCAGAACAGGATGACCTCAGGCGGATCCGCCGGGACGTGCGCCCGTACTGTCCGGCCGCCGTCGAACTCGAACCGCTCGGTCGTCACCTCGCCCGTCACCGGTCGAGCAACCCCAGGGTGACCTCGACCAGCGCCACGTACGGCAACGCACGCACCTCGTCCAGGGTGAACCAGTCGGCGGCGTCGGTGGTGTCGTCGCCGAACATGGTGCGCAGCGTGCCGCTCGGCGACGTGGCGTCGAAGATCACCCCGATGGCGTGCCCGGCCATCCCCGCGACGGACTCCTCGGGCGTGAACCACCGCGAGAAGATTCCGAGGATCGGGCCGATCGTCGCCGACAGCCCCGTCTCCTCGGCGAGCTCACGGTGCGCCGTCTCCTCGGGCGACTCGCCCCACTCCATCCCACCGCCCGGCAACGTCCACCGGCCGTGGTCCGGGTGCGCCGGATCGCAGAAGCGGGTCAGCAGCAACCGGTCGTCGTCATCTCGGCACACCACGTACGCCGCCGCCCGTCGCCACTCCACCTCCATCCCGCCAGGTTCGCACGTTCGCGCCCGAAACGCTCTTGCCTCGGACATGCGCTCCGGCCACCGTCTCGGCATGGCCCCCCGCCTTCGAGACCTGATCGCCGACGAGCTGCGGGCGGCGCTGCGCGCCCGAGACCGCCGGCGCATCGCCGTCTTGCGCACGGCCGCGGCGGCGATCGCCAACGCGGAGGCCGTGCCGCCATCGCCCGATGTGCGCGCCACGGAAGTGGACCGACGGGACCTGACCGAGGCGGACGAGCGCCGCATCGTCGAGGCCGAGCGTGACGAGGCGCTTGCCGGGGCGACGGAGCTGGCCGGCCTCGGCGCTGACGATCGGGCCGCCGAGCTGCGAGCCCAGGCCGCCGTCCTCGACGACCTGCTCGCCCGTACTGCCGGAGTCGTCTGAGAAATTCCGTGAGAATCTCGCGCAACGGTGTCGATTCTGGGCAGGTCGTTCGTGGACAAGGTGTCGGCGGACCTCGCCGGCACTACCAACCCGCAACCTCCGCCCACGACGGTCGGAGCAACTCGAGGAGATGACGACATGGCCCAGTACCTGCTTTCCGTGTGGCACGACGAGGACTACGACCTGGACTTCGACGGCGAGGATGCCCAGCGCATGGTCGCCCAGGTCGGCGCCTTCAACGAGGAGCTGACCGAGTCCGGCGGTTGGGTGTTCGGCGGCGGCCTGCAGCCCGCCTCGTCCGCCACCGTGCTCCGTGCCAACGCCGGCGAGATCTCGATGACCGACGGCCCCTACGCCGAGACCAAGGAGCAGATGGGCGGCTTCTGGGTGATCGAGGCGTCCGACCTCGATGCCGCCCTCGAGTGGGCGCGCAAGGCCGCCGCCGCCTGCGAGGGCCCGGTCGAGGTCCGCCCCTTCCAGGGTGAGTGAGGCCGACGACCTCGCTGCCGTGTTCCGGCGCGAGGCCGGCCGCTGCACCGCCACGCTGATCCGCGTCCTCGGCGACATCGACCTCGCTGAGGACGCGGTGGCGGAGGCGTTCGCCATCGCGGCCGAGCGCTGGCCCGTCGACGGCATCCCGCCCAACCCCGGCGGGTGGATCACGACGACGGCCCGCAACCGGGCGATCGACCGCCTCCGCCGCGAGGCCACCCGCGACGACCGCCACCGCGCCGCCGCCCGGCTGCTGGGCACCGCCATGGACGACGACACCCCGGCCGATCCCCTCCTCGGCGACGGCCCGCCCGACCCGCAGTTCGACCGGCTCGCCGCCCTCGTCGACGTCGTGGACGACGACCAGCTGCGCCTCATGTTCGTGTGCTGCCACCCGGCGCTCGCGCCCGACGCGCAGGTGGCGTTGACGCTGCGCCTGCTCGGCGGTCTCACCACGCCTGAGATCGCTGCCGCCTTCGTCGTGCCCGAGGCGACGATGGCCCAGCGCATCGTGCGGGCCAAGCGCAAGCTGCGCGACAACCACGCCGGCTACCGGATCCCTCCTGCCGCCGAGCTGCCCGACCGCCTGCCGATGGTGCTCGCTGCCGTCTCGCTGATCTTCACCGAGGGCCACACCGCCACGTCCGGCGACGGCCTGCTGCGACCCGACCTCACGGCCGAAGCGATCCGGTTGGGGCGCGTCCTCGTCGAGCTCATGCCGGACGAGCCCGAGGCCGTCGGCCTGCTCGCCCTCATGCTGCTCACCGACGCCCGCCGCCCGGCCCGGCTCGCCGCTGACGGGTCGATGGTCCGGCTCGCCGATCAGGACCGCGCTCGCTGGGATCGGGCCCGCATCGACGAAGGGCACGCGCTCGTCCGTGCCTGCCTGCGCCGCAACCAGCCGGGACCGTGGCAGATCCAGGCCGCCATCGCCGCAGTACACGCCGACGCGCCGACCGCAGCCGAGACGGACTGGGGCCAGATCGTCGCCCTGTACGACCAGCTCCTCATCATCCGTCCCGACGCCGTAGGGGCGCTCAACCGGGCCGTGGCCATCGGCGAGCGCGACGGTGCCGGCGCCGGTCTCGCCGCCCTCGACGGCATCGACGACCTGGTGCCGGACGCCCTCGACCGCCTCGCCGACTACCAGCCCTACCACGCCGCGCGAGCCGATCTGCTGGCCCGGGCGGGGCGCCGGGCCGAGGCGCTCGAGGCCTACGACGCCGCGCTGGCACGGACGACGAACCCCGCCGAGCGCACCTTTCTCTCCGCACGCAGGGCGGACATCACGGGCATCACGGAGGTCACCGACATCGCCGGCGACGCCGACGCCACCTGAGTCACCTGATTGGTGGCCGGGGCGAGCCCGTCGCGGGCGAAGGGGCCCCTGGCTTCGGGACGTTCGACCCTTTGACCCGGCGGACGCTCCTGCGACCGTTGCTGCGATGGGACGAGCAGCGATGGTCGACGTGCACGAGATCGAGGATCGCGCCTTGGAGCGTCGTCCCACGATCGTCGGGCGCAGCATCGTGTTCGTCGACGAGATCGGCCCCTGGCTCCAGCACACCTACGAACGGCTGGTGGCGGTGGTGCCGGCAGCGGGCGGGAGCTTCTGCGGTCCGCCCTTCGCCCGCTTCACCCCGCTCGGCGGGTCCGGGTCGGTCGAGGTCGAGGCCGGCTTCCCCGTCATGGCGCACGTGCCGGTCGACGACGATCTGTGCGTCGCGCACCTCCCTGGCGGTCCTGCCGCCGTCACGTGGCACACCGGCGCGTACGAGACGCTCGAGACCGCCTACCGCGACCTGTCGAGCTGGCTGCGCGACCGTGGCGTGCGGCCCAACGGCGCGGCGTGGGAGGTGTACCACCCGCCGGCGCTCGGCGACCCGGCAGGGGAGCAGGTCCGCACCGAGCTGGTGCAGCCGTACCTGCTCGACTGACCGACGGTCCTTCGAGCGGCGCCGCGGCGCCACGGCCGTCGCCGCTGGCGACTCAGGTGAAGTCGATCAGCGACGGCAGCACCCCGTCGAGCAGCGCGTCGGTGCGCCCCCGCAGGGCCTCGGCGTAGCCGTCCCCGGTGAAGACCAGGAACCGGTCGGTGCGGATGGCATCGACCACGTGGTCCGCCACGACCTCGGGTCCGATGCCCTTGGCCGTCGTGTCGCGCAACGCCCCGGTCACGAGCGCGGCGGCGCTCGCGTCGTCGGCATCGGCATCATCGGTCTCGGCGTCGCTGTCGCCGTGGCCGTCGACCGGCCGGTTGCGGCTGGAGAAGCCGATGCGGGTGGCGACGGCGCCGGGGCACAGCACCGACACCCCGATCGGCGCCCCCGAGATCGACAGGTCCCACGCCAGCACCTCCGACATCCCCACGGCGGCGAACTTCGACACCGTGTAGGGACCGGTGTACGGCGAGCCGAAGATGCCGGCGCTCGATGCCGTGTTGACGACATGGCCCGGCTCGCCGCCGGCGAGCATGCGCGGCACGAACGCCCGCACCCCGTTGAGGATGCCGCGCACGTTCACGTCGAGCACCCAGTCGACGGTGGCGTCGTCGAGCTCCCACAGCAGCCCGCCGGCGAACACCCCGGCGTTGTTGCACAGCACGTGCGCCGCGCCGAACCGGTCGTAGACGTCAGCGGCCAGCTCGTCGACGGCGGCGGCGTCGCGCACGTCCGTCGGCCGGGCCAACACCTCGGCGCCGGCATCGAGCAGCAACGCCACGGTCTCGTCGAGGGCGTCGGACTCGACGTCGGCGACGGCGAGGCGCATCCCCTCGAAGGCGAAGCGCTGCGCAAGCGCCCGGCCGATCC